>JBOGGB010000481.1:0-2552 GCA_050743605.1 Acidimicrobiales bacterium | reverse complement strand
GGGCGGCGTCGATCTCTTCGACGGCGGCCAGCGCCTGCGCCGACAGCGCCAGGTCGCGCTCCCGATCGACGGTGACGGTCCCACCCTCGCCGGACTCCTCGTCGAACTGCACATCCCCTGGCTCGCGCTCCTGGGCGAGGGAGTCCGCCTCCGCTTTCAGGTCGGACGCCTGAGCCAGGTAGACGGCACGATCGGTCTCGAGGAGCTGCCGCTGCTCTGCGAGGAACTTCTCGTCATGGGCATAGGGGCCGGCGGGAGCGGCAGGCGCACGCCGGCTTGGCGGCTTCTTCTGCCCGCGGCCCGACTCTGGCGACCTCGGCGTCACCGGCGCCGCCGGCGCCGCAGGTCTGCGCGGGGCTTTCGCCGCCTTCACGACCGTCGACGCGCCCGAGGGCTTCTGCTCCTTCGTCTCTTTCGCTCTAGCGGAGCTCGGGGTCACTGCCTTCTTCACCGTCGCTTTCGTCGCCACCTTCCTGGCGGCCTTCGTCGTCTTGGTACCTGCGACACTGCGTTGGCCAGCACCGGCTCGGGCCGGCCGCGCTGCGCGGCTCGCCGGCTTGGCCGAGTTCGGGGCACGACGGCTCGTGGACGACCCCGCCGGAGGGGAGGAGCTTCGGGCCCGGCCGGCAGGGGCGGTCGCCGGACTCCTCTTGGTGCTCGCCTTTGCAGCCTTTGCAGCCTTTGCAGCTCCCCTTGCCGTCGGAGCCGCTCCCTTTGGTGAGCGCTTCGTCCCCTGCGACGCCCGAGCGGCCGGCTGCGATCTCCGCGTCGCCTTCGACGCGCCGGCCGTCGTCGGTGGCGTCATGTGGCCCTCCCCTTCCTTCATCCCGACCGCTGGCGCGGGCGCGCCGATGTCGGGAGCCGGTGACCCTAGCGGACCGCGTGCACCCCTTCAACCACCCCCCAGCCTGCAGGGGACGGATGGCAGGCCGCGGGTATCACTCTCCGAGACGGCCGCCTCCGAGTTGGCTCGTGGCTTCCCTGCCCACCTCGAAGAGGCCGCGGTGCTCGACCGCGGGACGGCCTGCGGAGGGCGCCTGCGGACGATCTGTCGACCCCTGCGCACGCCCCACACCCGTCCCGGCGCCCACTGCTGCACCCACGAGGGACCCGGCTCCCGCATCCCCTGGCCCGCCTTCCGGGGAGGCGGCGCTAGTGCGGGCCGATCTTGTTCTTGTCCGCTCGACGCTGCCGGCCGCATCACCAGCGGGCTTGCGGTCACCGGGCCGCTGGGCGGACCCTGCGGCCGCGCCCGGTTCCGCCGCGCTCCCTCCAGGCACCGCCATCCGCTCGTCGACCCAACGGAGCACCTCGGTCAGGGACTCGCGGATTTTCGTCCGCTGCTCGTCGAGGTGACGAGACATCTCCGCCACGTCGCCTGCGAGGCGTCCCCGGGCTTCTTCGAGGCGCGCGACCTCGTCGCGCAGCCGCTCCTCCGCCTCGGAGGCGAGCTTGCGGGCGCGCTCCTCGGACTCTGCGAGCAGCGCGCGGGCGCGCTCCTCGGCCTGGCTCACCACTTGGGTAGCTTCCGCCTCGCTCTCCCGCTTCGCCTGCTCCACGAACTTCTGCGCGAGGAGGAGGGTGCGCTGGAGGGCGTCACTGCTCACCGCAGCTTCCTCGGGCACGGGGCTTTTCTCCGCAGATGCCACCTGGTGCGTCTCCGGCTCCACTTCACCGGCCCTCCCCGCTCGAGCATTCGGGAGCTCCTCTTCGAGCTGCGCGATCCGCCCGGTGGCCGCCTGGAGTCGCTCGTTCGCCGTCCGGAGTCGCTCTTGGACCTGCTCCGCCTCCAGCGCCGCCTTCTCGAGGTACTCGTCGACTTCGTCGACGTTGTACCCCTTCAGTCCGAGACGGAACTCGACGGTACGTAACGTGTCGAGGATCGAGTGGGCCGAGGGAGTCTTGTCCATGCGCGCGAAGTGTACTCCGGCGACCTTCTTCTCCCTCGGATGGTGCAGGGCGTCAGCGCAGCAGCGGAATGACAACCAGCTCGGCGACGATCACCACGACGATGATCGAGAGGTCGATGCCCATTCCACCAGCGCGGACCGGCGGGAGCACCCGGCGGATCGGGCGCAGCACCGGCTCGGTGACCGCGTCGAGTAGGCGGACGCCCTTGTAGAGCGCGCCTCCCGGCCTCGCGGGGAACCAGCTCAAGAGGGCACGCACGATGAGGACGACGACGTAGGCCTCGATAACGAAGGCGAGGATGCTCAGCACGTTCACCGGGAGATCTCCACGGGTCAGGTGCGCCCGTAGCCTCGCTCCTGCAAGCGTTGACGCTCCTCTTCGGAGACCTTGACGTTCGTCGGAGCGAGCAGAAAGACCTCGTCGGCAACCTTCTCCATCTCACCGCTCAACGCGTAGGTCACGCCGCTGCAGAAGTCGATCATCCGCCGCTGAAGATCGCGATCGCCATTCTGCAGGTTGACGATCACTGGCTGGTTGCTCATCAATCGATTGGCGATCTCCTGCGCGTCGGCGAACCGGTTCGGCGCCACGACATGTACCTTTGCCCCCGCCGCCTCGGCCGTCATCGGTCGGATGGAAGG
>JBOGGB010000480.1:0-2947 GCA_050743605.1 Acidimicrobiales bacterium | reverse complement strand
GGGTCTTCCCGTGCCCGAGGTCGTCGGAGTGGGTGCCGCGATCTTCGTGGCGGGCGTCGCGCTCGCCCTCCTGGTCGGCCGGCACTCAGGCAGGCGGGCCATCTCCCAACGCCTCACGGCGCTCGGCTCCCGGCTCGGTATCGATACCCCCGACGAGCACTCGAGCCTCGAGAACGCGCTCTCCTATCTCGAGCAGGTGACGGGCGCGGCGACCGAGGCCGTCGCCGACTCGAGTGCCGACGCGATCCGATTGCGCCGATCGCTCGATGCGCTCCCGCAGGGTGTCGTTCTGTGTGACGAGAGCTCAGCCGTCATCTACCGGAACGCACGTGCCGAGGCACTGATGACGAGCCGTCACGGCGACGCGCTCGCTGCCCAAGCGGTGACCGAGCTCCTCGAAGTTGCATGGGATGCAGGAGCGGCCGAGCGGACGCTCGATCTCTACGGCCCCCCCCGCCGGACGCTTACCGTACGCGCACGGCTCATCGACGACGGGCGACGACCGCTCGGCGTCATCGCGACCATCGAGGACGTATCCGAGCGCCGGCGGCTCGAGGAGGTTCGACGAGACTTCGTCGCAAATGTGAGCCATGAGCTGAAGACGCCGATGGGTGCGCTTGGGCTCCTGGCAGAGACGCTCGTCGCGGAACCCGACGCCGACGTCGCGCGGCGACTCGCGAATCGGATCCATACTGAGGCCTTCCGCGTCAGCCGGATCATCGACGACCTGCTCGATTTGAGCAGGATCGAGTCCGAGGAAGCTCCTCCGCGCGAGCCCGTACCCGTCGACCTGGTGATGGCGGAAGCGGTCGAACGGGTTCGAGCCAGCGCCGAGCAACGCCGGGTCACGATCGACATGGACGAACCCCGCCCTCCGGTCGTGATCATGGGAGATCGACGGCAGCTCGTCTCCGCGATGCACGCGCTGATCGAGAACGCGGTGACCTACTCCTCCGAGGGAGGCGCCGTCTCCGTCGGGGCAAGGGTAGCGCCGGCGGGACGAGAGGCCACCGAAGGTTCGCACGACGGCGACGCGGGCGTCCTGGGCTACTCCGCGGCCTCTCCAGGGGCGGCGACTCCGCCGATCGTCGCCTCCCCCCAGGGTAGTACGACCCCGCAGGCCGGGACGGTGGTCGTCGCCGTCGGGGGGAGCAGTACCTCACCCTCCCGAGCCGACGGGGGCCACAGCCGTCAGGATCGTGACGACGCGGGAGGTGACGACGCGGGAGGTGACGACGCGGCACCCGACACGAGCATTGACGCGCCCCCGGCGAGCGCGCCCGATGAGGAGCAGGGCAGCCCGTCAGTCGCCGCCGTGCGCACTCCCAGCGACACCGTGCGGATCTCGGTCGTCGATCGAGGGGTCGGCATCCCAGCTCGGGACCTGGATCGCATCTTCGAGCGCTTCTATCGCGTCGACCACGGGCGTAGCCGCGAGACGGGGGGTACCGGTCTCGGGCTGTCCATCGTCCGCCACGTCGCGAGCAACCACCAGGGCTGGGTCGAGGTGGAGTCACGCGAAGGGGAAGGCTCCACGTTCACGCTCGTTCTCCCGTTACAGCCGGATCGCGGCAGCTGACCGGTACCCTTGGACGGCAGACCATGGCAACGGGACCCCGACCCATCAATGTGCTCCTCGCCGAGGACGAGGAGTCCTTCGTCGACGCCCTCGTCGTCGGCCTGGGCAGGGAGGGCTTCCAGGTCACGGTGGCGCGGGATGGCTCGGAGGCGCTGCGCCTGTTCGACGACAAGGAACCCGACGTCGTCCTCCTCGACCTGATGCTGCCCAAAGTGTCGGGGATCGACGTCTGTCGCAGCATCCGGAGCCGGTCGAACGTCCCGATCATCATGGTGACCGCGAAGGCCGCGGAGATCGACACGGTCGTCGGGCTCGAGGTCGGGGCAGACGACTACGTCTCGAAGCCCTACCGCCTGCGCGAGCTCGTGGCGCGTATCCGCGCGGTCATGCGGCGCGGCGCGGGCGGGGAGCTCACGGGTACGAGCGGGAGTGATCACCACGGCTCGGAGCCCGGGGAGGGATCCCGTGAGGCGGGAGGCGTCCGGGTCGATCTGGACACGCGGCGCGTGTTCGTCCGGGGCGACGAGGTGCGGCTCCGCCGCAAGGAGTTCGAGCTGCTCGCGCTCCTGGTCGAGAACGCCGGACGCGTGCTCACCCGCGACGTGCTGATCGACAGGGTCTGGGGCGCCGACTACATCGGGGACACGAAAACCTTGGACGTGCATGTGAAGCGGCTCCGCTCCCGCATCGAGGTCGACCCCTCGAGTCCCGTCCTCATCACGACCGTGCGCGGCGTCGGGTACCGCTTCGACCGGCCGGACATCGGCGCCCGCCGACGCTGACCCAGGAGCTCAGCGCGGCCTCATCACCGGTTCCGGCCCGAGCCAAGGGGCGAGCGCGTCGGGGAGGCAGACGGTGCCGTCCGGCTGGTGCCCCCACTCCACCAGTGCTGCCCAGATGCGCGGCCAGGCGAGCGCGGATCCGTTCAGGGTGTGCACGAGCAGGGGGTGGCCGCCGTCGGCTGGGCGGAAGCGGATGTTGGCCCGGCGGGCCTGGTAGTCGCCGAACCAGCTGACCGACGACACCTCGAGCCAACGGTCAGAGCCGGGAGCGTAGACCTCGAGGTCGAACGTCCTGGCCGAGGACGATCCCAGATCACCCGCGCACAGGTCCACGACTCTGTAGTAGAGGCCGAGCTCACGCAACAGCCCCTCGGCTCTCGACAGGATGTCCGCGTGGAGAGCCGGAGCTTGCGCAGGCGTGGCGTACGCGAACAGCTCGACCTTCTCGAACTCGTGGACGCGCAACAGCCCCCTCGTCTCGCGTCCGGCTGCACCGGCCTCGCGGCGAAAGCACTGCGACACCGCGGTCATTCGCACCGGGAGGTCCTCCTCTTCGAGGATCTCGCCCCGGTGCATCGAAGTGAGC
>JBOGGB010000479.1:0-6268 GCA_050743605.1 Acidimicrobiales bacterium | reverse complement strand
CCTCACGAGGTGCTGGTCTGCCAGACCGGCCTCATCGGCATCCCGTTTCCCGTCGAGGTTCTCGGCGCCGTCGGTCCCGTCGTCGCCGCGCGGTCGGAGGGCGAAGACGCCGGGCGCGCCGCTGCAGAGGCGATCATGACCACCGACACCGTCTTGAAAGAGGCCGTCGCGCACGTCGACGCCGACACGGTCGGTGTGCGCGTGCGCTGCACCGTTGGGGGCATGGCGAAGGGCGCGGCCATGCTCGCCCCGCACATGGCGACGATGCTCGCGGTGCTCACGACCGACGCGGAGGCGTCGCCTGCGACGCTGCAGGGCCTCTTGCGCGACGCGGTGGAGTGGTCGTTCAACCGGGTCACCGTCGACGGGTGCACCTCGACCAACGACACGGTGCTGCTCCTGGCGAGCGGCGAAGCAGGGCCGGTGCCCGAGGACCGCCTCGGTGCCGCGGTGGCCGAGGTATGCCAGTCACTGGCCACGCAGATGGTCGGCGACGCCGAGGGCGCGACGAAGCTGGCCCGCGTCGTGGTCACCGGCGCGAAGACCGACGCGGAGGCCCATGCCGCAGCGCGCAAGGTCGCGGGCTCGCTGCTCGTGAAGTGCTCGCTCAATGGCGCCGATCCCTACTGGGGTCGTGTGGTGAGCGAGCTGGGCACGGCGGGTGTGGCGTTCGACCTCGACCGGGTGTCGGTCTCCTACGGTGGGATCGTCGTCTGCGCGCGTGGCGTCGCGGTGCCCCACGACGCCGGCGCCGTGGCCGCGCACATGGGCGCCAGGAGCGTCGAGATCTCCTGCGAGCTCGGGATGGGAACGGGAGAGGGCGCGGTGCTCACGACCGATCTCGGTTACGGGTACATCGATGAGAACCGGACGACGTCGTGACGGCCCACGCCGAGGGAGCGATCGGCATCGGAGGGACAATCGGCGCCGGCGGGACGCGCGCCGGGGTGCTCGTGGAGGCGCTGCCCTACATCCGGCGGTTCCGTGACGCCGTGGTCGTCGTGAAGTACGGCGGGAGCGCGCTGGCGGGCTCGGCGGCGCCGCCGCTGGCGTCCTTCGCCGAGGACGTCGTGCTCCTGCACGCCGTCGGGATCAAGCCCGTGGTCGTCCACGGGGGAGGGCCGCAGATCGGCGAGCTGCTGCGCCGGCTCGGCAAGGAGCCGGAGTTCCGCGACGGCCTCAGGGTCACCGACGCCGACACCCTCGACGTGGCGCGCATGGTGCTCGTCGGCAAGGTCAACCGCGACATCGTCTCCGCGATGAACGTGCACGGCCCGCTCGCCGTGGGGCTCTCGGGGGAAGACGCGCGGCTGATCACCGCGACCGCGCACGCAGGCGACCTCGGCTTCGTCGGCACGGTCACAGGCGTCGACCCGACGATCCTGCTGCGGCTCCTCGCCGAGGGGCTCATCCCGGTCGTCGCGACCATCGGTGCCGACGTGACGGGCCAGGCCTACAACATCAACGCGGACACCGTCGCCGGCGCGATCGCCGAGTCGCTCGGCGCCGAGAAGCTGATCTTCCTCACCGACGTGGAAGGCCTGCGCGGAGACCCCGTCGACCCGGGCTCGCTCGTGCGCCAGGTGACCGTGGGCCAGCTCGCCCAGATGCTCGAGTCCGGAGCGGCGGTGGGCGGGATGGTGCCGAAGGCCCAGGCATGCGTCCGGGCGGTCCAGGCCGGGGTCCGCAGAGCGCACGTGCTGGACGGGAGGGTGCCGCACGCGTTGCTGCTCGAGCTGTTCACCGACGGGGGCGTGGGCACGATGGTGGTCCCGTGACCGGAGCGCTCATGGGGACCTACGCGCCACCGCCGGTGACGTTCGTATCGGGTGAGGGGAGCTCGCTGTTCGACACCGAGGGCCGGCGCTACCTCGACTTCGTCTCGGGGCTTGCCGTGACCTCGCTCGGGCACGCCCACCCCGACGTCGCCCGCGCGCTCTCGGAGCAGGCCACCACCCTCCTGCACGTCTCGAACCTCTACGGCAACGTCGTGGCGCCAGAGGTGGCGGCCACCATCGACCGGCTGGTCGGCGGGGGAGAGACCCCTGCGGGCGGCCAGGTCTTCTTCTGCAATTCGGGAGCCGAGGCCAACGAGTGCGCGCTGAAGCTCGCGCGCCGCTGGGCCGGCCCCGGACGCCACGGCGTGGCGTCGACGTGGGGCTCCTTCCACGGCCGGACGCTCGCCACCCTGACCGCGACGGGCCAGCCCGCCAAGCACGCGCCCTTCGAGCCGCTGCCCGAGGGCTTCGTGCACGTGCCCTACGACGACCTCGACGCGATGGCCGCGGCGCTCGATCCCGGGACGGTCGGCGCGGTGCTGGTCGAGCCGATCCAAGGTGAGGGCGGCGTCGTCGTCCCCTCCTCGGACTACCTCGCCGGGCTTCGCCGGATGTGCACCGAGCGTGGGGTGCTGCTCGTGTGCGACGAGGTCCAGACGGGCCTCGGCCGGACCGGGCGTTGGTTCGCGTTCCAGGCGCAGCACCTGCGTCCGGACGTGGTGACAATGGCCAAGGCGCTCGGCAACGGCGTGCCGGTCGGAGCCTGCTGGGCGAGCGCAGAGGTGGCGGCGGCCTTCGGACCGGGCGACCATGCGACGACGTTCGGGGGCCAGCCGCTCGCGATGTCCGCCGTGCGGGCGACGCTGGCCGTGATGGAGCGCGAGGACGTGTGCGCCCGGGCCCGACGCGCGGGCGCGCGCCTCGCCGGTGGACTGCGGCGCCTTCCCGGTGTGGTCGAGGTGCGCGGCGAAGGGCTGCTCGTCGCCGCGCAGCTTTCCGAGCCGCGCGCGGCCGACGTCGGCGCGGCGGCCCTAGACCGCGGCCTCCTCGTGAACGCCGTACGGCCAGACTCGGTGCGCCTGGCGCCGTCGCTGCTCGTCGAGGACGCGGTCGTCGACGAGGCGCTCGCGCGACTGGGGGGCGCGCTCGTCGAGGTCCTCGGCGCCGAGCCGGGGCCGGAAGTCGAGGCCACCCCATGAAGCTCGGCAAGCACCAGCGCCAGCACCGGATCACGCGCCTCTTGGAGCACCAGGCGATCGGGAGCCAGCAGCTGCTCGTCGAGCTGCTCGCGGCCGAGGGCGTGGAGGCGACCCAGACGACGGTGTCGCGGGACCTCGACGAGCTGGGCGCGCAGAAGGTGCGGCTGCCAGGCGGGGAGACCGCCTATGCCCTGCCGGAACTTCCGGCCCAGCAGATCGCCCCGGTCGACCACCTCCGGCGGGTGCTCGGCGAGTGGGCGGTGGAGCTCGTCACCTCGCAGAACCTGGTCGTGCTGCGCACCCCGCCGGGCTGCGCGCATGTCGTAGCATCGGCAGTCGATCGCAGCGGGCTCGACGGGGTGGTGGGCACGGTGGCCGGGGACGACACCCTGCTCGTGGTGGTCGCAGAGCGACAGCGTGCCCGCGACGTCGCGGCTCGCCTCGCGACGCTCGCGGGGCTCGACGCGCGACAGGACGTTCCGCCGGTCACGGACGACGACGAAGACGAGGAGGAGTGATGCAGCGCGTGGTGCTTGCCTACAGCGGGGGGCTCGACACCTCGGTGGCAGTGCGGTGGCTCATCGAGAACCGTGACGCCGAGGTGATCGCGGTTGCGGTCGACGTCGGACAGGAAGCGGGCGCGACCTCCGACAGCTGGGACGCGATCCGTCGGCGCGCGCTCGCGGCGGGCGCCGTCGAGGCCGTCGTGATCGACGCCCGCCAAGAGATGGCAGAGGAGTTCTGCTTCGCCGCCGTGCGCGCCAACGCGCGTTACGAGGGCAAGTACCCGCTCGTCTCCGCGCTCTCCCGTCCCGCCATCGTGCGCCACCTCGTGCGCGCGGCCCGCGATGCGGGTGCCCGTGCGGTTGCGCACGGGTGCACTGGGAAGGGCAACGACCAGGTCCGCTTCGAGGTCGCGACCCGCGCCCTCGCCCCAGAGCTCGAGGTGCTCGCGCCCGCTCGGGTCTGGGGGCTCACCAGAGAGCAGTCCGTCGAGTACGCGGCCAAGTGGGACATCCCCATCACGGTGACGAAGGAGAAGGTGTACTCGATCGACGAGAACCTCTGGGGCAAGTCGATCGAGTGCGGTGTGCTGGAGGACCCGTGGGCAGAGCCGCCAGAGGACATCTTCACGATGACGAAGGTCACCGCGGGCGCGCCCGTCGAGGTCGTCGTCGGATTCGAGCAGGGCGTGCCGGTCTCGCTCGACGGCGAGCGGCTGGCCGGCCACGACCTCGTCGGAAGGCTCGGACGGCTTGCGGGGTCCACCGGCTTCGGTCGGCTGAACATGGTGGAGAACCGCAGGGTCGGGATCAAGAGCCGCGAGATCTACGAGTGCCCCGGCGCGTTGGCGCTCCTCATGGCGCACGCAGATCTGGAGGACCTCACCTTGGAGCGTGATCTGCAGCACGAGAAAGCTCGGCTCGAGCCGCGCTGGGCCGAGCTCGTCTACGACGGCATGTGGTACTCGCCGCTGAAGCAGGCGCTCGACGCCTTCATGACGGAGTCCCAGCTTCACGTGACCGGCGAGGTCAAGCTGCGCTTCTCCCCGCCGGGCGCCGGAACGGTCGTCGGGCGTCGGAGCCCCGAGGCCCTCTACGACCGCGGCCTTGCGACCTACGACACCGGGGACACGTTCCGCCACGAGGACGCCGAGGGGTTCGTCCGACTGTGGGGCCTCGGCATCGCGACGTGGGCGGCACGCCAAGGTCAGGGGCACGGATCGCCGTGACGTTGTGGCAAGGGAGGCTCGACGGCGGCATGGCCGAAGAGGCCGCCGAGCTCTCGGTGAGCGTGTCGTTCGACAAGGAGCTGGCGGTCGACGACATCGCAGGGTCGAAGGCGCACGTGCGGGGCCTCGCCAAGGGCGGGATCCTCTCCGAGGAGGAGGCGGCGGCGCTGCTCGACGTGCTCACCCAGGTGGCGGCGGAGCTGGCTTCGGGGTCGTTCGTGTTCGTGCCGACCGACGAGGACGTGCACACCGCGGTCGAGCGGCGCTGCACCGAGCTGGCGGGCGACCTCGGCGCGAAGCTCCACACGGGTCGGAGCCGCAACGACCAGGTTGCGACCGACCTGCGGCTGTGGACGCGCCGCTCGTTGCTCGACCTCGCCGCTGAGGTGGTCGCGCTCCAAGAGGTGCTGCTGCGGCGCGCGAGAGAGGCGGGCGACGCGTACCTGCCCGGCTACACGCACCTCCAGCGGGCGCAGCCGGTGCTGCTCGCCCACCACCTCCTCGCGCACGGCTGGGCGCTCGCACGCGACGTCGACCGGCTCATCGCGACCCTCGAGCGCCTGGACGTGTCGCCGCTCGGCGCCGGAGCGCTCGCCGGCTCCTCGCTGCCTCTCGACCCCGACTACCTTGCCGCGCAGCTCGGCTTCTCTGCACGCTTCGAGAACTCGCTCGACGCGGTGAGCGACCGCGACTTCGTGGCGGAGACCCTCTTCGACCTCGCGCTGGCGGGTGTCCACCTCTCGCGGATGGGGGAGGAGGTGGTCCTGTGGTCGAGCGAGGAATGGGGCTTCTGCACGCTCGCGGACGCCTTCGCCACCGGGAGCTCGATGCTGCCCCAGAAGAAGAACCCCGACGTGGCCGAGCTCGCCCGCGGGAAGGCGGGCCGCCTCGTCGGGCACCTCACCGGGCTGCTGACGACGCTCAAGGGCCTTCCCCTGGCGTACAACCGCGACCTCCAGGAGGACAAGGAGCCGCTCTTCGACGCGACGGCGCAGGTCCGCGCCGTGCTCCGTGCGCTCGCCGGGCTCTACGCGACGTTGCAGTGGAACCACGACCGGATGCAGGCGGCGGCCGACGGCCCGACGTCTGCGGCGGTGGACCTCGCCGAGCTGCTCGTCGCACAGGGGACGCCGTTCCGCCAGGCCCACGCGCTCGTGGCCGGCCTCGTCCGCGACTCGGCAGTGCGCCACGTGCCGCTCGTCGAGCTCGTCCAGGCACATCCCGAGCTCGGAGACGCGGGGGCCCAGCTGCTCGAGCCGGGCGTGCCGGTGAGCAGACGGACGACGCCTGGGGGAGCGGGTCCGGCGCCGGTCGCCGACCAGATGGAGCGCTTCGTGCGCCGGCTCGACGTCGACCGCTCGCGGTTGGCGATCCACGTGCAACAGCTGCGCGCGGCGCCGGTCTCCGACGTTGCGCCTGGGTCTGCGTCGGCGCCTGGGTCTGCGTCGAGCGGCTGAGCGTGGCGGCAGCAGGGCCGGGGCCGGGACCCGGGCCTGGGTCTGGGGCGCCTTCCGCGCGCGCGGCAGCCGCCGTGCCCGGGGCGGTCCCTACTCCCGGGG
>JBOGGB010000478.1:0-5861 GCA_050743605.1 Acidimicrobiales bacterium | reverse complement strand
CGAAGATGGTGCGCCGCTGGGTCGGCACCGGCATGATCGAAGCACAGCGATCGTTCCGTCGGATCAAGGGCTGCAAGGACATGAAGCCGCTCGTCGAGGCGGTGCGAGCCGAAGTGGCACGACGGCTCGCGGAAGACCAAGAGAAGCCCGTCACACCCGAGAAGTACGATCAGGCTGCCGCCTGAACGGCTGTGGGACCGTCACCGAAATCCCACAGGAGTCGGGACATCCTCCTTATTCCCGTTGAGCTCCACCAAGACGAGGTCGGGTGTGCCGTTTGTGTTGCGGGCACCATAGGTCTCGCCGCTGGCGTTCGTGGCCCAGGGCGTCGTCACCTGGTTGACGTAGTTCGCTTGGAGTCTCCAAGATGCTGTCGGGCTCGTCGTGATGGTGATCGACGTCTGACCGGGATGCAGAGGTTGGACGTAGCTCGACTTCGAGCCAGCCTCAGCGGTGCCGCAGCTCACGATTGCCCCGCCTGTAAAGGTGAAGGTGCCGGCGCTCAGACAGGTGAATGTCTCTGAGATGCCGGTCGTGCCCTCGGGCGGGGAGCCGAGATCGACGGCGGCAGTCCCCGTTCGGGTGACCGTCAGGACTGTGCTGAGCGGGGTGGTGATCGTCCCGCCAGGGCCGGTGAGCAGCGTGGCCGCGACGGCAGCCCCTCCGGCGAGGACGCTCGAGCCGGCGAGCACCGAGATCCCGAGCTTCCAGCGCCATCGGCGCTGGCGCCGCGCGGTGCCCTCGACATGGGCGATGAGCGCGTCGCGGAGGGCCGAGGCGAAGACCGGGTCCATCTCGGTCGTGGTCATCTCGACTCCTTTTCCTTCCTCGTGGCGAGGATGTCCTCGCCCGAGCCCCCGAGCGCAGAAGCAACGCGGGCCCGCGCGCGATGGAGCCGCGTGCGCGCGGCGCCTTCGGCGATCCCGAGCGCCGCCGCTGCCTCGGCGGGGGATAGTCCCTCGAAGGCGGTCATGGCGATCAAGGCCGCGTCTGGCTTGGACAACGAGCGCAGCGCTACACGTACGTTGCGCGCCGACTGCGCCTCTTCGAGGCGGGCTTCGGCGACCTCACCGGCCCCACGGGCCGTCTCCGAGCGCGGCAGGGAGCGGATGAAGGCGCGGTACCGGCGGAGGCTCCGGGTCGTGTTGCGTGACAGGTTCGAAGTGGTGATGAGTAGCCATGGAAGGACCGACCCGTCGACCAGACGCACCGAGGTGAGCCGGCGCCAGAGCTCCAAGAACGCTCCGGCCGCCACGTCCTCGGCATCCTGGGCGATCGTGCCGAGCCGCCGGCCGTAGCGGTACACGCGGCCCCGATGCATGTCGAACAAGGCCGCGAAAGCCTGGCCGGTACCGGCCAGGCACTCCGACCACCGCTCCACCTCGTCGGAGGAGTGCTCCACGGTCTCTATTGTCCGCACACCCTTCAGCGTTACAGCAGCTTCACCTCGGTAGTCGGTTCTCTTGCTGGGCGGGGCCATTTGCGATTCGCGCGGGCCGTGCTCGGCAGTCCAGCCGGGCTAAAGGCCCGTCCCATAAGGTTCCAGGATTCCAGACGACAGCACTGCCTCAGAACGATGCCGGTGCTGGGCACCCCTTTCACCCGGATTCCGAGCGGTCAGTTGGCGTCAAGGGCGCTTCACGCGTGGTGGCAAGATCCTTCACGCCGCAACCTGAGAGGTGCGGCAGAGCAGTCGTGTAGAAGTACCTGATGGCGACCCCCACTTCGTGTGGGGTGCGCGCTGCGGTGAGCATCGTTGCGTAGCGTCGAAGCTCTCTTTCCAACTGCGGAGTCGGAGCGTGGCTTTCTGCGAGTCGGGCATCGTCGATCAGAGGCTTGAACAGAGCCCGCTCGGTTGGCGTGACCGCGCCACCTGTGGGCTGACCCATTTGGTAGTGGGCGACGGCGTCGGCGTCCCTGCCGACGACACGAATGACCGGCTTGCAGAACGCAGCTGGCCAGGACGAAGAAGGCCAGACTCCCCAGGCGATCGCCCCAAGAGCAAGCGCAAGTGCACCCAGAACGATCACCTTCCGCACTGACTCGATAGTATCTGCAGAGTCGCTTCCGCTGGCGAAGCGACGGGCAGCTGTCGGGCGACGGTGTGGACGCGGCCCACGCGCCTAGGCGTCGGCACGGACAGCGCGTCTGATGGTGATCCCAGGAAACGATGGACCGAGTCCCGTTTACCTGTCTCGTCGACTGCCAGGGGTATCACATACCGTTCAAGTGGCTCTCGCTCCCAGGGCGTGGGGTATCGCCGGCCTCGAGGCACCGTCGTCCTTGTCGGTAGTCGGGCGGTGACCGCCGCGCGTGTCAGCATGAGAACGTGGAGCATTCGAGCGTTGCGGCGCGTGCATGACTGGCGACGCCGCGGGATGGGACCTGCGCCCGCTGGCCGTTGACGACATCGAGGCGGCCCTGGCTGTGATCGAGGCGGCCGACGCCGGGCTGGCCGAGGAGGGCCTGCACCCGACGCGGACTGCGCCGAGCGACGCTGACGGGGGAGGTCGTCGCCTTGCCCACGCTCGCTTCGTGCAGCGCGACGGCCCTGGGGCCTGGGTCGCAGTGTCGGACGGGCAACTCGTGGGTGTAGCTGAATCTATCCGCCGTGGCAACTTCTGGGGACTGTCCATGCTGTTCGTCCACCCGGACTTCCAGAGCCGGGGAGTAGGCGGACAACTGCTCAAGGCTGCCCTGAGCTACGCCGCCGGAGCATCCCAGCGCATGATCGTGTCTTCAGCCGACCCCAGAGCCATGCGCCGTTATTTCCTGGCCGGGCTGGCGATGCATCCCGCGGCCGAGCTGGTAGGCCCGGCGGACCGGCGGGCCATTCCAGCCTCGTTACCCGGTCGGGACGGCACGGAGGAGCATCTCGAACTTGTCGCCTCGGTGGAGGCGCAGTTGGGCCGCTCGCGTAGCGAGGACGCGGCCTTCATGCTGGAGGACGGCCGCTTTCGCCTCGACGTCATTGACAGTGGCCCAGGGCGAGGCTGGGCGCTGTGGCGTCCGGACCGGTTGGCCATGTTGGGGGCCACCGACGAACAGACGGCCGCAAGCCTCTTGTGGAGATACCTGAGCCACTGCGAAGGCGAGCCTGAGATCTACGGGCTGACGGCCGCCCAGCAATGGGCGTTCGCCGTAGCCCATGAGGCGCGTCTCACCGTGCGAACGAGGGGGGCATTGTTCGTCGACGGCATGGCCGTGCCGGGGCCGTGGGTTCCGTCGGGCTGGTACTTCTAACTGCACCCACCGGACAGTTGGGCGCCTCGCGCCAAACTGAGGACTCGCGAAGCGGCCGCTTCGTAGCGTCCCCTACCACCGCTCCGCGTCGGCGCCACCTTGCGCCCAGACCGCCGGAAGGGCGCTACACGCGACCACCGATGATCATGACCATCGTGACGGCCCCGGCTGAGTCGCCGACTGGTCGAAAGCCGACTGCTTCGTACATTTGCATGGCGTAGTTATCCGGCTCGACGCTGAGGCTGAGGGCCTGCAGCTCCCGCCGGTTCGCCTCAGCCACGAACATGTCCAGCATCGCCCGGCCGATGCCGCGACCAGGGGCGGGCTCCCTCACTCCGATCGTGATCTCGGGAGTGGCGTCGTCCACGAAGCCGTAACCAGGATCGTCTGCGCGGAAGTACCTCCACCACGCCGCTCCGAGCGATGTCGAGTCCTCGGCCACAATGCCGAAGTCGCCTTCCCGAGGCCAGCCTTCGATGTAGTGCGCAAACGAAGGCGCCGCCATGATCTCCTCCCGCGAACGAGGTTCGGCTCCGGGTCGCCAGTCGGCCGCAACCATGAGCATCTCGGTGAGGAAGGCGGCATCGCTGGCCTGCACCGGCCTGAGGGTGAAGTTGGTTGTCAGATGGCAACCCCTCTCGTCGAACGAAGCCGCGGCTCGACGGGTTCATCGAAGCCTCGCCTCACTGAGTTGAGTTTCCAGCGCACGTCCCGACGCTTGTCCTCGAGCACCTGTTGGAGGCCTGCCGTGACGGCTTGGTAGATCTCCTCTGTCGTTCCGTCAGGAGCGTCTTGGATGGCCTCCTCCATGCTGATCGCTGCACGGGTTCGACTGGTCATGCTGTTGCAGAACGAACACGCCGTGACCGTGTTCGCATGATCGATCCTTCGTGCAAGCTCGGCGACGCCGCTCGGACCGAGACGTGGGAAGCGTGCGGTCAGCGCGACCTCGATCTGTTTGAGGTATCCACCTTGGGACTCTCCGATCAGATGCTCCACGGTCATCTGGCGCCAGAGATCAAAGTCGAGCTCGCGACTGCCACATCCGCACAGCTGGCAGATCCCACCCGAGCGGACGTGGACGTCCGCTGCATAGCCGAACAGTGACTGGCAGTTCCGGTAGTCGTAGTCGGTCATCGAGACCATCATGCCGCGGCGATCTCTATGCGAGCGTCCCTGAAAACGAGTCTTCGCCCGGCTGGCACGTGGCACGAAACGCCGGCTGAGTGCCACGAGATGTGACCAGCCGGCCGCTAGGCGTCCTGGCGGGCACGTCCCGTCCGAGTGCTTCATCGCCGGCTCGACAGCCGCCGTAGGTGGTACCCCCCACGGGCTGCCATCGATCGCGAGTGCCGTTCGGCTCAACCGCCCATCACCGTGGCGATGATGCCAACGATCGTGGCGATCGCGCCGACGATGCCTGCGGCCTTCTTCAATTCGTGCCAATCGTTCTTGTTCATGTTCACCTCCCCTCGTTTCTGTTAGCTAACCCTGCAGGTGGGCACTCCACCTGTCCAGCAACCTTACGCCCGGCCGAGGCACCGGAGCTCCGGCTGGAGCCCGTTAGAAGCGACCAATTATCTGTAAGCTATTCCTGTGCCCTTCACCAGGCGTGAGCTCGCCAAGGAGGGGGGTGTCTCCGAGCGCCTGATCGCCGAGTGGGTGCGCTTGGGCATCCTGGACGTCGCCGAGCGCGTGGGGCGTCGGGATGGCCAACGTGGGGCCCTCTATCAGTGGCCGGACAGCCAGCACGCTCTGCTCCTCTCGGTTCTTGCAAAGCGCAACCAGATCCGCCACACCAAGGGACTGGTCCAGATTCCGATCGGCATCTGGCTCTACTGGGGGGACGAGTGGGTGACGCTTCGCCAGATCGGCCGCGCCGTTGTCACCTTCACCGGTCTCTACGGGCCCCCTCGCTCCTGGGAGAGTGCCCAGGCCAACGCCCGTGAAGTCGTTCGCACGCTCAAGAAGAAGGGCGCGCCGCGGGTGGCACTTGACGCACTGCGCGGGGAGCTGGCGTCGGGATTCTTCCACGGCAAGGTGAACGCCGACGTGCTCCAACCACTGGTCGAGAAGGTGCTGCGCATCGACGAGAGGACCGGCGGCTGGAGCCCGTTTGGCTACGACGCGACCGAGATGGTGCGCTGGATCAGAGGCTCGGTCGCAGCTATCGCCGATCTCGGGTCGTTCAGCGACGGCGACTTCTACGAGGCTCGAGCGCGCATCCGCGACGGCATCGTCAGCTACGCCACGCAATGGCGGTACTTCGCCCAGGACCCCGACTACGGCGAGATGTTCCAGCCACTCACCATGGAGATCCTCATGAACCGCGCCGGCCAAGACCTCATCTTCGCGTTGGGTCTGCGACGAGTAGCGGACGAAGATGGCATCGTGATTCCGCCGGTCCCATTGACCGACTGGAAGCAACCGCCACTCGACCTCATACCGATCACCTGACCGCGGTGGCGGGTCTGAGGGGGGTGCCCCCGAAGATCCGGCACCGCTACGCGTCGACGTCGCCCCGACCGCCGGGTTGGTAGCGCACCTTCCCGGCGCAGCGCGGCCGCGTGCTCACTGCCGCGAGCAGTGGACCCCAGCTGAGATCCGAATCAGCGTTC
>JBOGGB010000477.1:0-7100 GCA_050743605.1 Acidimicrobiales bacterium | reverse complement strand
ACTGCGCTCTGCGCACGGTCTGAGATGAAGGGCTCTGTCGGGGTGCTCCCTCCTCTCTCTCTCTCTCTCGTCCAGCTTCTCCTGCAAAGCTGGTCCACTCTCGGTGGTGCCCGGTCAAATCGCTCCTCACCTGGGACATCAGTCAGCCGGAGTATCGCGCAACCGCCAGAAAATTTCTCGGATGGTTGCGCCGCGGCAGGGACACGCGGCCCCGGCACCGCTCGGAGCACGACTCCGAGGCGCCCGAGGGCGGCCGTCGCCCGTCACACGGGTATGCGGATGGGACAGGGAGATGGACAGGGGGCGGGGAGCGAATGAGCCGAGGGGCGAGACCGGCCGCGTTCTCCGGAGAGCCAACGCCGACGACGCGCCCGGCGACAGCTGTCGCTCCCAGATGCGCACGAGACGCACAGCTCCAGGTACGCACCGGGGGCGAATGACCCTCCACGAGCACGACGAAGCCCGCGTCCGCCCGGCCTGCCAGGGTGACTGCCTCGAACTTGGGAGCATTGACCGGAAGGGAAGTGAAGTTGGGGCCCGCCCAGGCGCTTCAACTGCGTGTCGAGGGAGGAGACGTTGCGCCCCTGAAGGAGCGGGCCGTCGGTGAAACATCGATGCCGGGGACGACGTTCTGGGTGTCGAAGGCGACCTGCTCGGTCTCGGCGGTGGAAGTCGCTGTCGGGCGGTGGGCCTACAGGTCGCGCGAGACGAGCGCGATGCCTCGCCCCCAGGAGGCGTATGTGCTCTTCGGAAGGTACGCCCGGTGTGTGGGTGTCGCTCGGTAGTCGGCGTTCGGCGCTGCGGCGTACCGCTCCTTGCCTGTGGGACCGATGAAGAAGTCCACGGTCGTGTGCACGACTGTCCACTGCCCGTGGACGATGCGTGTCTTCACATAGATGCCGTACTCGGACCAGATCCGCTCGAGCGCGCTCAGGTGTCCGGTCAGGAAGTGCCACGTCGGAGTCTTGCCGAGCCGTTGCTGATCGGTGAAGGCACGAACTGTCGCGACGCCGAGCGCGTGTCGGTTCACGTTCACCGCGAGGAAGACCACGCTCGGGTGCACATCCTTCAGATGCCGCGCTGCGTCCGCGAGCTCCTGGGCGATGATCGGGCACATGGTCACGCAGCGCGGGTCGAGAAAGGTGAGGACCACGGGATGACCTCGGAAGCTCGAGAGCGACATACGCCTCCCGAGCTGGTCGGTGAGGCTGAAGCCGGGAGCGGCGTCGCCCCGCTCGCGCACGGGCGAGAGCCCCATCAGGTTCGACAGCGCCGTCGGCACGTTCGAGGGGACGCCAGAGACCCGATCGGAGGCGAAGGCTGTCTGGGGCGCGCTCGGCCTGAAGGCGAGCACGCCCGCGGCGGCCGCCAGGAGCACGGCGATCGCGCCGAGCGCGATCCACGACACACGTCGGCGCGCCCAGTCCCTCACCTTGCCTCTCGCCCGGTCGCCTCTCATCTCGCCTTCCATCTCTCCGTCTCGATCCGGGAGCAACCGGCCCGCAGTCAGCTCCCGAGCAGCCCTTCGTCCGAGCTCGACGCCAGCGCGTGGTAGCGCCGAGGCATCCGCCCGGCTTGGCGCGCGAGCCATCCCGCCTCGACCGCGAGCGCGATCGCCCGCGCCATGGAGGGGGGGTCCTCCGCACGGTTGATCGCAGACGAGACGAGCACCGCGTCGCAGCCAAGCTCCATCGCGAGCGCCGCGTCGGACGCCGTGCCGATCCCGGCGTCGAGGACGACCGGCACCGAGACCGCCTCGCGAAGCAGCGAGATGTTGTGAGGATTGCGGATGCCGAGCCCCGTCCCGATCGGCGAGCCGGCAGGCATGACGGCAGCGCAGCCCACCTGCTCGAGACGGCGCGCCAGCACCGGGTCGTCGGTGGTGTAGGGCAGCACCACGAAGGCGTCCTCCGCGAGTTGCTCCGCTGCCGTGAGCAGCTCCGCGACGTCGGGGAGGAGCGTCCGGTCGTCGCCGATCACCTCGAGCTTCACCCAGTCGGTCTCGAAGGCCTCCCGCGCCAGCTTGGCGGTGAGCACCGCGTCCGCAGCCGTGTAGCAGCCGGCGGTGTTCGGGAGCACTCGCACGCCGCACCTGCCAAGTAGCTCGACCAGCCCGCCCGGAGTGGAGGGGTCCACGCGGCGCACGGCCACCGTGGCGATCTCTGCGCCCGAGGCGACGATCGACGCCTCGAGCGCGGCGAGGCTCGTCATCCCGCCGGTGCCGAGGAAGAGGCGCGACCCCAGCTCCTCGCCGCCGAGCACGAGCGGCGGCGCCGGGGAGTCGGACCGGGAGCCGGCCGATCTGTCGGCTGGGAGAAGGGCTCGGGGAGCTCCGGCCTCGGTCGGCTCGCTCATCGTGGTCGATCGTACCCGGCGCGGGAATTGGAGCTCCCGCGCCGCCGGGCGTAGCGTGCGCGCCGATGACCCCAAAGGTGGCGCTCACCATTGCGGGTTCGGACTCCGGGGGCGGCGCCGGGATCCAGGCGGATCTGAAGACGTTCGGCGCCCTCGGCGTCTACGGGACGAGCGCCCTCACCGCGATCACCGCGCAGCACACGGCGGCGGTCCTGCGCGTGTCGAGCCTCGACCCGGACATGGTGCTTGCGCAGGTCCACGCCGTGCTCGCCGACCTCGCACCTGCAGCAGTGAAGACGGGCATGCTCGCGAACCCCGAGATCGTGAAGGGAGTCGCAGACGTCGCGGCGCGCGGCCTGCTGGCGAACCTCGTGGTCGACCCGGTCCTCGTCTCGACGAGCGGCGACTCGCTCATGGACGAGGGTGGCGTGCACGCCTACCGAGAGCTGCTCTTTCCCCACGCGCTCGTGGTGACGCCGAACCTTGCAGAGGCGGCCCTGCTCGCGGACCTCGACGTGCGTGAGCTCGTCGGCGTGGAGGCGATGACCGACGTCGCCGCGCAGCTTCGCATGCTGGGGCCCGACTTCGTGGTGGTCAAGGGCGGCCACCTCGACGACGGCACGTCCGCCGACGTCGTGGTGGGGCCGGGGGGCCCGGTGGTCCTCCGCTCGACGCGCGTCGACACGACGAACGACCACGGGACGGGCTGCTCGCTCTCCGCGGCCATCACCGCCGAGCTCGCGCTGGGCGCCCCTCCGGCGCTCGCCATCGAGCACGCGAAGTCCTACGTGCACCGGGCGCTGACGGGAGCCGCCCGCTGGCAGCTCGGGCGTGGCCACGGGCCTGTCGATCACTTCGGGTGGGGGGAGGGTCGCCCCCCCGAGCAGTGACGACCTCGCCGACTGGCCGCCCGGAGGCCGACCTAGGCTGAGTCGGTCATGACCCGGACGGACACGGCGTGCGACTCGACCGGCCGGACAGGCTCCCCGCCCGACCCCCCCGGGGCCTCTGTCCGCCGCCCGCCGGGGCCGAGCGTCCGTCCCGCGCTGATCGTGGTCGGGTTGGCGCTGCTCATCGTCCTCGTGTTCGCCGTCGGTGCGGCGCTCACCCACAACGCCACGCCCAAGGCGCCCAAGCCCGCCCTGCTGCGCGGGACGGGCCTCGTGGCCGAGCCGGCAGCAGCGACCCTGCACCCCATCCGCATCCTCACCACACCGCCGGCGGACATCCTCGACGCCCTCGTGCTCCCCCAGGGCGCGCGCACGGTGTCGGCGACGCCCTGGAAAGGGTCGACACAGTACTCGGGCTCGATGTCGTTCCGGCTCGGCGCGACGCAGGCCACCCTGGTCCGGTTCTTCCACGCAGAGCTCCACGCCCACGGGTGGTCGATCACCGACGTCGGCCCGGCACACGACGCGCCGGGAGCGACCGAGGTCCTGGGTCAGCACGCGAGCACTGACGGGTGGTTCTGGGAGACGGGGGTCGTGGTCTTCCCGACGAGCTTCGGCCGCTCGGGCACGCAGACCACCCGCTTCAGGCTCGAGCTCTACGAAGTGCCCGACGCCACCTAAGGACCGCCGCGGGGCGGGCGGACGTCGCCCGGTGATCCCGCGCGCCGCGCCTAGTGTGGCGAAGGTGCCCTTCCTCGCTCTCGTCGCTACCCGCGCCGACGACGCGGTGCGCACGGCCGTGGAGGAACTGGACGACGCTGAGCTCCCCGAAGGCGACGTGCTCGTGGACGTCGAGTGGTCCGCGGTCAATTACAAGGACGCGATGGTGACCCTCCCGGGCAACCGGGTGGCGCGCCGCTCCCCACTCGTCCCCGGGGTGGACCTCGCCGGAACGGTGCTCGAGAGCGCTGACCCCGGCGTCCCCATCGGGACCGCGATCGTCGTCCACGGCTACGACCTCGGCGTCGCGCACCACGGCGGGTTCGCCACGAGAGCCCGGGTCCCGGCCTCCTGGGTCGTCCCGATCCCCGACGGCCTCACCACTCGGCGCGCTGCGGCGATCGGGACCGCGGGGTTCACCGCGGCGCTCTCGGTGGAGAAGCTCGCCAAGGCGGGCGTGCGCCCAGGTGACGGCCGGGTCCTCGTCACGGGCGCGTCGGGCGGAGTCGGGAGCATGGCGGTGGCCGCGCTCGCCGGCCAGGGCTACGAGGTCGTCGCCAGCACCGGCAAGAAGGCCGAGCACGGCTACCTCCGCTCGCTCGGAGCGGCCGACGTCGTCGGACGCGAGGACGTCGCCGATGCCGGCAGGGTGCTGTCCAGCGAGCGATGGTCCGGGGCGGTCGACTGCGTCGGCGGCGAGACCCTCGCCGCGGTGCTGCGCTCCTTGCGGTACGGGGGTGCGGTCGCCGCCAGCGGGTTGACGGCAGGGCCGACCCTCGAGACCACCGTCTATCCGTTCATCGTCCGCGGCGTATCGCTGCTCGGCGTCGACTCGGTCCAAATGCCCATAGAGGACCGTCGGCGCATCTGGGCGACCGTGGAAGAGCTGCTTCCCGCGGCGACCGTCGACATGATGGTCGCCAAGGAGGTGGGGCTGCGCGATCTGCGCGACGTGCTCGACGACGTGCTCGCCGCCCGCGTCCGGGGCAGGGTCCTGGTGCGACCTGCGGCGCCATAGAGCCGAGCCCAGGTCGCGCGCAGCGGGTCAGCCCCCGAAATCCTCCGGCTTGATCGAGTCGAGGAACTGTCGGAACTGCCCCACGAGCTCGTCGGGGCTCTCGTCGTCGTCGTCGGACGGTTCGATCGCGAGCAGGATCCCCTCGGCCTCCATCAGATCGTCGGCCACGTAGAGCGGGCTTCCGGTGCGGACGGCCACCGCGACCGCGTCGGAGGGTCTGCTCGACACGGTCGATCGCTCGCCGCCGCGGCGCAACTGGAGCTCGGCGAAGTACGTCGACGACCGCAGCTCGGTGATCACGACGCGCTCGACGGAGACGTCGAGCGTGGAGAGGACATCCCGGATGAGGTCGTGCGTCATGGGCCTCGGCATTGTGACGCCCTGCAACGCGTACGCGATCGCGGCGGCCTCGGGGGTGCCGATGAAGATCGGCAGCGTGCGCCCCTCGCCCTCGGTCTCCTGAAGCAGCAGCACCGGAGTGTTCGACTGGAGGTCGACCCGGACAGCCCTCAGGCGGACTTCGACCATACGAGCAATGTAGCGTGACCCTAGCGAGGGCGTGCGGCGACCGGTCAGCTCCCGAGCTGGCCCCGGAGCTCCGAACGCACGAGCGACGCGCGCATGCTCTGGCCCAGCCGGGCCAGGTCGGCCGCGGCCTCGACGGCGCGCTGGCGAGCCTCCGGGTTGCGCTGGCGCAGGAGCGGAGTGATCACCTGCTCGACGAGGCCGACCTCACGGTCCACGGAGTTGCGGAACATCCGTAGGTGGCGAGGCTCGACGCCGTAGCGCGCAAACTCGACGACCAGCTTGCCGACCGTGAGCGCCTCTTCGTCGTAGAAGGACCCCCCGGCGATGGACATCGCCGACACGAGCCCGAGGCCCTCGAGCGAGGCGACGACGTCGGGGGTGAGCCCGGTCGCCCCACACAGCTCTCCGAGGGAGAGGCTGACACCGGACACCGAAGGTGCGAGCACGGAGGCGGCGGTGGTTCCGGGAAAGGCGCCAGTGCCGGTCACCTGGGCCGGAGGCGCGGCGCCCGGCATGGCCCGCTGCCCGACCCCCTGGGGAGCCCGCGCCGGGCTCGACCCCGGGTGTGACCCCGCGTGTGACCCCGGGTGTGACCCCGCGCCCGAGGTCGCGCGTGGAGACGAGGTCCCCTCTTCACGCCGGGCGTCCTCGGCTGCCCCACCGGCGCCGGCCGCGCCAGCCTCGGCCGCGTCAGCATCGGCCGCGTCGTCACCCTTCGCGTCCCGATGGCGCGCGTCGTCACTCGTTGCGTCGCGATGGCGCGCGTCGTCACGAGCTGTGTCGTCACGGAGCGCGTCGTCACGAGCTGTGTCGTCACGGCGCGCTCGGTCACGGCGCGCGTCGTGCAGGTCGCGTTCCGCCACCGCCGTCGCCGCGAGGGGCGCACCGGCTCCCGGAAGCGCACGCGTGCGTCCGTGCACGTCCGCGCCCGAGCTCGCCGCTCTCGTCGCCACCACGGGTGATTGGGACCGCACGACTTCGCGCTCCCGGTCCACCGAGCCGGCAACGCCGCGCATCGCCTCGTGCGCGCCGGACGACACCGACTGGGTCCCGCCCCCGCGCCACCCCGGTTCGCCGTTCGAGACCGGCTCGTCGTCGGGAGGGACCCCGCCCGCGGCGGCCGCAAGCCGGTCGCGGATGACCTTCAGAGGCAGGAACTGGTCGCGCTGCTTGCGCAGCACCCATCGAAGGCGCGCGACGTCGCCGTCGTAGAACTTGCGGTACCCCGAGGGGGAGCGTTCGGGGTCCACCAGGCCCTGGCTCTCCAGGAACCTGATCTTGGAGATCGTGACGTCGGGGAATTCCTCCCGGAGCAGGCTCAGGACGTCGCCGATCGACAGGTACGACCTTCCGCTCATCGCACGCGCCACCATGCCGACGCCCTCCCCCCCGCCCCGCTCACTCGTCGCCCGAGACGAGGTACACGAGCTTGAACTTGCCGATCTGCACCTCGTCGCCCGCGGCGAGCACGTGCTCTTCGATCCGCTCGCGGTTCACTTACGTGACTTTCAGAGATCCGTCGTCTCGTTCTTCGATCCTAGCGTCTTCGACGCGGCTGAAATCCGCGTTGGGACTCTTCAACGTGATTT
>JBOGGB010000476.1:0-4089 GCA_050743605.1 Acidimicrobiales bacterium | reverse complement strand
ACACAGAGCTGCTCGGCGACAAGGCCGGCCTCGTAGGCGTCCGACCGGGCCGCGCGCCATGCCGTCTCGCCGAGCTCGTCCGGCCACGCGGTCCCGATCTCTTCGACCAGTCCGCGCAGCTCGGGTTCCGCTGCCGCCAGCCGACGGGTCGCCCCCTGCCACTCCCCCAGCGCGGCCCGCAGGTCAGCGGCGCGGCGCGCGCGCTCGAGCGCACGGAGCTCGCAGGCGTCGGTCGCCTCCTCGTCATCGAAGGCGGCCGAAAGCGCGAGATCCGCCTGCCACCGGTCCCAGTCGGCGACGGCACGGCGGGCCTCCTCGAGGCATCTACGGGCGACCTCCGCGTCCGAAGCCCGCGTGGCCACGAGCTCGTCGACGCGTCGAACGGACTCGGCCAGCGTGGCCGCCTGGAGCCCGAGCCGCTCCACTTGGAAGTCCAGAGGAACCTCGGCACGCCCTGCACCGGCCTCCGCAGAATCGTCGCAAGCGCTAGCACCGGCGCAAGCGCCAGCACCGGCGCCGTAGAGCTCGTCGCGCACCTCGTCGGGGATCTGGGCGACGGCGTCGGCGTACGCTCCCCCCAGCCGGTCCACCAACGCGCCGTAGGCGCGGGCCGCCTCGTCGAGCTCGACCTGGCGGGAGGACGCGATCGCCTTCACGCTCTCGGTGACCCGCGTGAACACCTCCACCGGAAAGAGCCGGCGCAGGAGCGGAGCCCGCCTGTGAGTGTCCGCCTTGAGCACCTCTTCGAAGCGGCCCTGAGGGATGAGCACCACCTGTTCGAACTGGTCCTGCTGGAGACCCACCAGCTCGTCGATCCTCCGCCTAACCTCGCTCTTCCGGGCGAGCACCGTCCCGGCCAGCAGGTTCCCGTCGTCGCCCACCCGGCCGAGGACGACCCCGGACTTCGTCTCGCCGAGCTGGCGCCTTCCTCGACCGCCCGAGGCGGGAGAAGGTTGGGCGGGACGGCGCTCGATTCGCCACTGCTCGCCGTGGACCGCGAAGTCGAGCGAGACCGACGTGGGAGTCGAGGGATCTGCGAACTGGCTGCGGACGTTGCCGTCGACCCGGAAGCCGGGGAGGTCGTCGTAAAGGGCGTAGACGAGCGCGTCGAAGATGGTGGACTTGCCGGCGCCCGTCGGCCCGCTGATCGCGAAGATGCCGTGACGCGACAGGCGGGCGAAGTCCACGTGCAGCTCTCCAGCGTAGGAGCCGAACGCCTGCAACCGGAGCGAGACCGGCCTCATCTGCCCCCCTCTGCCGCGCCGTCGTTCAGCCCGCCGCCGGCGCCCACCGCCGCTTCGAGGAGGGGCCTGGCCCAGGCCTCCGGCGGGTGGCCCCCGACCTCCGTGAGGAACCCGAGGACCGTGTCCACCACGGCCGCCGGCGAACCGCGTCCGGCGACGAGACGTTCGGCGCCGACCCGCGCGCCCGCATCACTTCGCGTCGACCGTGCGTAGCGCACGTGCACCGCATGAGGGAAGCGGGTGCGCAACCGCTCCAGGGCCTGGACCTGGGTCGTGCGGTCGGTCAGCTGCGCCGCGACCCAGTGACCGACGAGGGCGTCGTGGGCCGGGTCGGCGAGGAGAGAGTCGAGCGTGCCCTCGAGGGTGACAACGGGCCGGCCCACGGGCACCGGCACGTTCGTGACGTGCAGCAGCCCGCCGGCAGCCATCTCTACGATCCGGACGCTCTTCTCGTGCGGCTCGCTGAACGAGTAGGCGAGGGGCGATCCCGAGTAGGCGACGCGCGCCTCGCCACCGACGAGCTGGGGACGGTGGAGGTGGCCGAGCGCGACGTAGTCGAAGCCATCGAAGAGCGAAGCTTCCACCAGGTCGGTTCCTCCGATCGCGAGGAGCCTCTCGGAGTCCGACGGCGCGGCGCCGGCCACGAAGGCGTGGGCGATCGCAAGCGAAGGTACCCTCGGAAGAGCCGCGAGGGCCTCCCGGGCGGCGCCGAGGAAATCGGCGAGGACGTTCCCATGAGTCCGTGCGCGCGGCAGGCCCTCAGGGCCGGGCAACGGCGCCGGGGTGAGCGACGGGTCGAGGAAAGGCACCGCCACGACGGCCACCGCCTCGCCGCCCGACTCGAACAGCCAGGGCTCGGGCGGGCGGGATTCGTCGGGAAAGACATGGACCCCGCCGAGCGCCTGGCGCCGGGCACCGAAGCCCAGGCGACGGGCACTGTCGTGGTTCCCGGGGATCATCGCCACCGTGGCACCGGCCGCCCGGAGGCGGTCCAGCCCTTCGTCGAGCAGCGCGACCGCCTCCTCGGCCGGCATCGGGCGGTCGAAGACGTCGCCCGCGACGACCACGAGGTCCACGCCGCGCTCCTCGACCACTGCGGCGAGCCACGAGAGGAACGCGCGCTGGTCGTCCTCGAGCGGCTCGCGCTCGAACCGACGGCCGATATGCCAGTCGCTCGTGTGGAGGATCCTCACCTGGAGCCTCTCCGACGCCGGCGGGTACGCGAGCGGCATGACATGACTCGACCATCGCGCACGGGTGTGACACCGGGGCGGATCCCGGGGAGCTCCGCCCCGCTAGCCGCCGGTCCCGGTGCTCGGGCTCGCTGTGCCCGCGCTCGGCGTACTGGAGCTCCCTGTGCCCGAATTCCCGGTGCTCGAGCTCCCGGAACCGGACCCAGGGCCGCCCGCGGTCCCGGGAGAGGTCTCGGTGTACAGCGTGATCGCGGTCCCGATCCGCTCGCTCTGGTTGGCGAGCGGATCGGTCGTGAACACGACCCCTGTCCCCGGGCCGTATACCGCGTCGACCGAGAGGCCGACGGACTCGATCGCGGACGAGGCCTGTGCGGCCGTGTCGCCGATGACTGTGGGCACCGGGACATACTGCGGGCCTTGCGAGATCGTGACGGTCACGCTCGAGCCGACGAAGACCGGCGTCCCGTCGGGCGGCGACGTGGAGATCACCTGCCCCGCGGCGACCGTTGTGGAATAGACCTCGGACTTCTTCACGTCGAGACCCTTCCCGCTCAGGAACTCCGACGCTTGTGTGTAGGACTCTCCGGCGAGCGGCGGGAGCCTGACGGGCGGCGGTCCCTTGGACACGGCGACGAGGATCGTCGACCCGTACGGGGCGGTCTTAGGGTTCAGCTTCCCCTTGTAGGACCAGTTGATGACCTCGCCGTCCGGCACCGTCGGCGAGTACGCCTTGAGGGCAGGGCAGCTCGCTTGGAGGTGGCGTTCCGCCAGCAGCTGGGACGCGATCGCGCAGTCGGCGTCGAAGCTCTTGCTCGAGAGCGCCGGCACGGTCTCCGTCGGCAGGCCGCTCGAGGGAACGATCCTGACCGTGCTTCCCTCCTTCAATAGGACGCCCCGGCTCGGGCTCTGGCTGACCACCTTGCCCTCGGCCACGTTGGTGGAGGTGACCGCCGGGCTTACGTCCACCACGAAGTGGTCCGCGCGCAGTGCCGTGCGGGCGCTTCCGACGGTGTCGCCCTCCACCTTGGGCACGTGGTGGCTCGCGGTGAGCAGCTTGCTCTTCATCAGGTACACGCTGGCCGCAGCGGCGATGGCGGCCACGACGACGAGCACCGCGACCACCCAGGGCCAGCGCCTGGGGTGGCGCCGGGGCTTCGGAGCGTGCACCGCGACCACCTGCGGCGCTCGGTCGCCCGAGGGACTCAGCCGGCCCGACGGACCCAGCCGGCCCGACGGACCCAGCCGAATTGTCGCCGTCGGCTCACCGGCGTCGGCGAGCTCTCCGCCCGGGGCCGCCCCGCCCCGACTTGGGCCGGTTCCGCTCCCCGACCCGTGCCCGGCAGCCACCGGAGCCTCGACGCCCAGCGCGAGGTCGTCGGACGACAGGACCATCGTCAGGTCCGCGAGCCTCACGGGACCGGGTCCCGCGTCCTCGACCCGGCCGCGGCGGACAAGAGGCAGTGGGCCCCCGGCAGCGAGGTTCTCGGCGAGCGCGTGGAGCTGCGCCGCGAGCTGCGCGGCGTCCGGACGGTCCGCCTGATCGGGGGCACACGTGACGGCGAGCAGCGGTCCGAGCGGCCCCAGCGCGGGGTCGCCGGGGACGCGGCCTCCGATGCGGGCCTGGAGGGTCGCGTGCGGCGTCTCCCGGTCGA
>JBOGGB010000475.1:0-5263 GCA_050743605.1 Acidimicrobiales bacterium | reverse complement strand
CCTCTGCCGCGGCCTGCGCCCGCGCTTTCGCCGCGGCAGCGGCTCTCGCCGCCGCCGCGGCCTCCGCGGCCTCCTTGGCCGCCTTCACCTGCTCGGCGGCCGCGACCTCCGCTCCGAGCGTGCCCTTCAGGGACTGGAGCGTTCCCTCGGACTTGTTGGCGGCCCGTTGGTTCTCCTGTTGGAGGGTCTGGACGCGCGCGGCAGCTGCTTGCGCCTCCTGCTCTTCGACCTCCTGGCGGGCTCTGGTCGCGTCGAGCGTCACCTGTGCCGCTTCCAGCGCGTGCTGCGCGGCGTCCAGGTTGCCGACCGCGGTGTTCGAGTACTCGTCGGAGATGACGACTGTGTTCGCCGAGGTCGAGAAGATGGAGGTGATCTGCGTTCCCTGCGCGCCGAGGATGTAGTCCTGCACCGCGGCCTTGGCGAGGACGTGACGGTCGGTGACGATGGTGCTGGCGACCCGCGCGAGGCGCGCGTCGGTCGCCGCGACCTCCGCCCGTACGGCCACGAGGTGTGTCGTCTCCTGGTCGTACTGTTGCCCGAGGTACGCCGACTGGCGCTGCTCGTGGGCTATGGTCGCCTCGATCTGTGTGATCTGCGATTGGGTCTGGTTTACGTTCGCCTGAGCGGCAGGTGTTGTGTACCTTGTGGCACCGGCGGCGCCGGAGGCGACGACCGTCAGGGTCCCGATCAAGAGCGACGCGACGGCGCCAGCCGTGAGGAGGCGACCGCGAGCGCGGCGAGAGGTCCGACCCTTCACACCAGCCACATCAGTCACTCTACCCCCACCGGTCACACCCGCCAAGGGTCGCCCTTTCGGGCTCATCCCGGGGCCACGGTGTTGACAGGGCGAGCCAGCATCCGCGTGCCGGCCTCGAGCGTTCTCTATTCTCGTCGACGTCAACGAGGGATCGAGTGAAGAGGCACCGCGAATGTATGCGATGACCACGCGCTGGACCTTCAAGCCCGGCTCTGCCGAAGAGGCGTTCGGCGTCACCAAGGACGAGGTGTTGCCGGTCCTCGAAGCCCGGCAGGGCTACTTGGACACGGCGATCGTCCAGACCGGGACGAACTCGTTCCTCTCGTTCGTTCGTTGGGAGTGCGAGGACGACGCCACGCAGGCCCTCATGGGCCTGGCTCCTCTGGTGATCCGGTACCTCGGGCACCTCGTGAGAGACGTCGAGCGGTTCTCCGGCCCCGTCGTCTACACGGGTTCGAGCCACACCTCAGGCGTCCTCGAATGAGCGAAGCTCGGGAGCTCGAGCGCGGAGCGCGCCCGCCGAGGAGCACGGCGCGCACCCGTAAATCGTGCGACCGGGTTGGGTGCAGCGGTCCCTCGGTAGTTGCCCACGGCCAGGTCTTTGCCCGACAGGCGCTGGCTGTCGTGGCGGGTGATCGCCGGCCCAGGTGGCAGCCGTGAGCTCGACCGACGACCTGCTGCGGAACAATGCCCGCTTCTCCGCGTCGTACGGGAAGGCGGGTCTCCCGGCGCCCCCGGGGAAGAAGGTGGCAGTCCTCGCCTGCATGGACGCACGGCTGGACCCGGCGAGGGCGCTCGGGCTCGAAGAGGGCGATGCCCACGTGATCCGCAACGCCGGCGGCGTCGCGTCCGAGGACGCGATCCGCAGCCTTGTCATCTCCCAGCGACTGCTCGGTACCGAGGAGATCATCTTGATCCACCACTCGGATTGCGGCATGGAGTCCTTCACCGACGACCCGGTCAAGGACCAGATCTTGTCTGAGACCGGCATCCGGCCCGCCTTCGCGTTGGAGGCGTTCCCGGATGCGGAGGAGGACGTGAGGCAGACGGCAGCCCGCATCCGCGCGAACCCGTTCCTGCCGAACAAGAACGTGCGGGGCTTCGTCTACGAGGTCGAGACCGGCAAGCTTCGCGAGGTGCTGCTCACCTGAGCCGCGGTCGTCCGCTCCTGGGTGGGGCGGTACGGGCGCGAGCGGAGCTCCTCGTTGCGGCGCGGGGAAGGCGAGGAGGGGCTCGATTCGGGATGGAGCGTCTGCCTGCGATCATCGGCTTCAGCGTCCTCATGAGCGGTTTCGCCCACCTGCAGGAGGCGGGCGAAACCGGCGGGAAGCGTTGGGTCCGACTGGCGGCGGGCAGTGGATATGTTCTTGGCCGACGTCGACCGGCGCCGGCCCGGTGGCGCTCGGGAAGGAGCACCACGATGAACCAGACCGCCGCCGCGGCCTCGGTGCCGAGCTCCCATGGGGTGTGAGGGCCCTGGTCGCCCACGCGATCGGGCCCGTCGCCAGCCAGGCGCCGCCGCGCGAGTTCGTCCGCCAGGTCCGCAAGGTCACCGAGCGGGATGCCGGACCGGCCAAGGGCCTGCGGACCCGAACCCCGCTTCCCCGCCTGCTCGCCGGGCTGGTCTCGGGTTCCTGCATTCTTCCGACACCCGGTCCCCCCTAACTCGACTCCCCCGACCAACGAAACAGAGTCTCCCGATCCACAACCGTCCCCAATACACAAAGGAACATGTCATGGACACCCAGACCAGCGAAATCGCAGAAGGGATCTACCGGTTCTCGAACTTCGTCCCCGACGTCGGTCCGACCGGCTTCACGTTCAACCAGTACCTCATCAACGACGACCAGCCCTTGCTCTTCCACACCGGGCATCGGGCCATGTTCCCGGTTGTCGCCGCAGCAGTCGCCGCGATCATCCCCCTTGACCGGCTCCGTTGGATCACCTTCGGCCACGTCGAGGCCGACGAGTGTGGCGCGATGAACCAATTCCTCGCGGCGGCACCCCGGGCCGAGGTCGCCCATGGAGCACTCGGCTGCATGGTCTCGCTCAACGACCTCGCAGACCGCCCGCCTGTCCCGCTCGCCGACGGCCAGACCATCGACCTCGGTTCGCACCGGGTGCGGCACATCGACACGCCGCACGTCCCGCACGGCTGGGAGGCCCGCGTTCTTTACGAAGAGAGCACCAACACGCTGCTGTGCGGAGACCTTTTCACCCAACTCGGCAATGGGCCCGCGATCACCACGGAAGACATCATCGACGCCGCCAGCGAAGCTGAGGACGCCTTCGGGGCCAGCTGCCTCACCCACAATACCGCCCCCACCATCCGGCGACTAGCGCAGCTCGACCCAGCGACGCTCGCCGTCATGCATGGCTCCTGCTACGCCGGGGACGGATCGACGGCGCTCCTGGCGCTTGCCGACGACTACGACCGGCGTCTCTCCGCCGCCGGCTCCTGAACAGCCTGCAACCGACCGCCCCCGAGGCAGAACCGCGGACACGCGGCCGGCCGCAACGACAGCCGGTGGGCGCCCCGGGACCGGACACGGCGAGCACGAGCCCAGCCAGCCACCGCCCCGCGAGCGACGGCCGGGAGCGCCGCGGGACCCGAGGACCGGGCGCCTCGAGGCGGGGGTCCTCGTGCTGACCCGCGGACGAGCCCCGGGGGGCGCCCTGGGACGCCCTGAGACGCCGGGGGACAAAGGGACGGAGGAAGGGACGGACGAAGGGACGGACGGGCTAGGATCTTTATTACAAGGGTCGGACAGTGGAACAGGAGCGGCTTCATGTGGGCGGTCGTTGGTGTGCTGCTCGGTTGCATGCTGATCGCGTTACTGGCTGGATTTCACATGGGGCCGCACAGTCACGCGGCCGCCGCCGTGCTTGGGCTGGTCGTGGCGGTTTTGTTGATCATCATGGCCTTCTCCAGGCTGTCCGCCCCCGTGCTGTGGGTGATCTTCGGCTGTGACGTTGCGCTGTCGGGTGGAGTGGCTGTGCTCGCATGGAAGGGCCTGCAGTCCCGGCACACACCCTCTATGCCCGCGCCGAATCGCCTCGAGGGCGCGAGCGGGGTTGCCGAAAGCGCACTCGTTCCTGACGGACTCGTAAAGATCCATGGCGAGACCTGGTCGGCGACCTCCTTAAATGGAAACCTTCCTGCTGGGGCACACGTCCAGGTCATCCGCGAAGGGGTGCGACTTGGGGTGTGGGGCGAGGACGTCGACATCTCTTCGCCCTGATCCGTAGCGATCGGTGACGAGGCAAAACTGGGCCAGGAGCGAAGCTAGATGAAGCTAGAGGATAGACGAGGGCAATCGTTATGTTCGGCATAAACGTCGTGCGGGAGTACGAGAGGGTCATGGTCTTCCGCCTCGGCCGCGCCCACGGAGTCCGAGGGCCGGGTCTTGTGATCGTCAATCCCGTTATCTCTCGCACGACTCTCATCGACCTACGCGAGGCGTACCTTGAGATCCCTCGACAGACCGCCATTACGAAAGACAACGCGCCGATTTCGATTGACTTCATCATCTTTTACAAGGTCGTTGACCCCGCGACGACGGTGCTCACCGTGCAGAATTTTTCCGGAGCGGCAGAGAATCTCGCGGCAACGACGCTTCGCGCTGTTGTCGGAGATACTTCACTCGATGACATCCTGTCAAAGCGTGAGGAGATGAACGCGTCTTTGCGCACTCGTCTCGACGACATCACCGAACGCTGGGGCGTAAAGGTGACCAACGTCGAAGTTCGTGAGGTGAACCCGCCACCCGGTGTCCAAGAAGCGATGACCCGACAGATGTCGGCGGAGCGCACGAGACGCGCACAGGTCACTGAAGCCGAAGGCTCAAAGGCCGCGGCCATTTTGTCCGCTGAAGGAGAGCGTCAAGCCGCGATTACGCTTGCTGATGGTCGCCAACAAGCTGCCGTCCTCGCTGCAGAAGGCGAACGCCAGTCGACCGTTCTCCGTTCGCAAGGTCTTGTCGCGGCGCTGCAAAACATCCTGGCGGTTACTCCTGGTGTTGACCAGAAGACGATGTTGTTGCAATACCTTGACGTGTTACGCGAGATGAGCTCCTCTCCGTCGACGAAGTTCGTCGTCCCGATGGAACTCACCAGTCTCTTACAGGGCTTCGTCGGCCGGACCGAGAGCGACTCGACGGAGCAAAGCGGCGCACCACCGCAGCTGACCACGAACTGACCGGCCCCCGTTCGCTCCTCGACCCACGTCGTACTCCTCTGATTCGAGATGCCGGCATGGTCGCACAAGAGCCAGCCGAATGGCGTCCGTGAAGGCCCCCGGACCAACCTTCCCGGGGATGCCAGCCTCCCGACGAGCCACCGCGGGTGCTGTCCCACGCCACCGCTGGCCGCCGGCCGCCGGCCGCTCGTAGCCCCGAGCGCCGGATCCGTGCGCGACGTCTCTCAATCCCGAACTCGCTGAGTACGCTCCATGACGGAAAGGGGTCAACATGGCCGAGAAGTCACCTCGCAAAGCCGCCTCCAAGA
>JBOGGB010000474.1:0-5079 GCA_050743605.1 Acidimicrobiales bacterium | reverse complement strand
TCGTCGGACCTCACCTGTCGCGCCACGTCCGCCCGCTCCGCCTCGAGGCGGGGACGCTGCTCGTCGCCGTCGACGAGCCGCCCTGGGCCACCGAGGTCCGTGCCCTCGGCCCCGGAATCCTGGCGCGCCTCACCGAAGAGGCAGGGGAACCGCTCGACCGGCTCGAGGTGGTGGTTCGTCCCGCGCGCTGACCGTTGTGGGTGATGGGCGCGGACGCGGCTCGGGCGCCGACGGTTTCGGTACGCGGGGCGATTGCGGACCCCGCCGTGGGCGCTGGTCACGGTCTGCCGTCGGGTAGACTCGGGTTGTCCGCGAACGGCACGGGGCGGCCCTCGGATCCCGAGGTCGTGGTGACGCGGACATCGGGCCGATCCATTCGAAGGAGCGCGCGCGTGGAGCACGACGAGGAGGCTGAGCGTGGCCACTGACGGTGGCTCGTACACCGCGAGCGACATCACCGTTCTCGAAGGACTCGAGCCGGTGCGCCTCCGCCCGGGGATGTACATCGGCTCCACCGGTCCGACCGGTCTCCACCACCTCGTCTGGGAGATCGTCGACAACGCAGTCGACGAGGCGATGGCCGGCTACTGCACGAGGATCGACGTGGCGCTCCTCGCGGACGGCGGTTGTCGGGTCCAGGACAACGGGCGCGGCATTCCCGTGGATCCCCATCCCCAGTTCCCCGATCGCTCCGCAGCAGAGATCGTCTACACGACCCTGCATGCCGGAGCGAAGTTCGGCGGCGCCGGCTACAAGGTGTCGGGCGGGCTCCATGGAGTCGGCTCCTCGGTGGTGAACGCACTCTCGACCCGCCTGCTGCTCGAGGTCGACCGGGACGACGAGCACCACGTCATGGAGTTCGTGAACGGCGGGGAGATCAAGATCCCGCTCGGAGTCACGAGGTCCGCGCCAAGAGGACGGACCGGCACCATCGTCACGTTCTGGCCCGACCCCGCGATCTTCGAAGAGGTCGACTTCCGCGCGCAGACGGTGACCGAACGCCTTCAGGTGATGGCGTTCTTGAACCGTGGCCTCGAGATCCGGTTCTCCGATCAACGGGGCGAGAGCGAGAAGCAGGAGTCCTTCAGGTACAACGGCGGGATCACGGACTACGTGAAGCACTTGAACGCGTCGAAGGAGTCACTCTTCCGAAAGGTGGCCTCGTTCCAGCAGGTCGAGGAGAACCAAGAGGTCGAAGTCGCGCTCCAATGGAACACCGGCTTCAACGAGAGCATCTTCTCCTTCGCGAACGGCATCTCCACGATCGAAGGGGGCATGCACGAGGAAGGGCTGAGGAAGGCGCTCACGAACGTGGTGAACCGCTACGCCCGCTCGAGGAACCTCGTCAAGGAGAAGGACGAGAACCTCGATGGGAAAGACATCAGGGAAGGACTGACCGCGATCGTCTCCGTGCGCCTGAAGGACCCTCAGTTCGAGGGTCAGACGAAGGCAAAGCTCGGGAACGTCCCGATCCGCTCGCTCGTAGAGCGGGCCACGAACGAGAAGCTCGCCGAGTGGCTGGAGGAGAACCCCACCGAGGCGAACCAGGTCGTGAAGAAGGCGCTCCTCGCACAGCGCGCGCGCGTGGCGGCGCAGCAGGCACGCGACCTGACGAGGCGTAAGTCGGGACTCGACGGCGCGGGGTTGCCGGGGAAGCTCATTGACTGCTCGTCGCGCGACCGGCGCGAGTGCGAGCTGTTCATCGTGGAGGGAAACTCGGCGGGGAGCTCCGCGAAGGACGCGCGCGACCCGCGGACGCAGGCGATCCTTCCAATAAGGGGAAAGATCCTGAACGTCGAACGGGCGCGCATCGACAAGATGCTGAAGAACGCAGAGATCCAGGCGCTCATCGCGGCAATCGGCGCCGGTCTGGGTGAGGACTTCGACGTGCCGAAGATCCGGTACCACAAGGTGATCGTGCTTGCAGACGCAGACGTGGACGGGAGCCACATCCGCACGCTCCTTCTCACCTTCTTCTTCCGGCAGATGAAGCCCCTCGTCGAGGGCGGCTTCGTGTACGTGGCGCAGCCGCCGCTTTACTCGACGCTCGTGGGCAAGGAGAAGGTGTACCTGAAGGACGACGCGGCGAAGGACGCGTTTCTCGCGGAGCGTCCGGACCACCGCCAGGACTTCCAGCGTCTGAAGGGTCTCGGGGAGATGAACTTCGACGAGCTCAGGGACACGACGATCGACCCTACGAGGCGATCGCTCCTGCAGATCAGCGTAGAGCAGGCGGCCCTCGCGGACGACGTGTGCTCGGTGCTGATGGGTGACGACGTCGAGCTCCGGCGCCACTTCATCCAGACGAACGCCAAGGACGTCCGCTTCCTCGATATCTGAGGAGGCACGCATCATGGCGAGACGGACGACCACGGGAGGATCCTCCACGAACGGAAGCTCGGGCGTCCCCCCGAGCGGCGGCGGGTCGGGTGACGGTGAGGTTCTGGGCTTCATCGAGCCGATCGAGATCCAAGAGGAGATGGAGCGGTCGTTCCTCGAGTACTCCATGTCGGTGATCGTCTCGCGTGCGCTGCCAGACGTGCGCGACGGGCTCAAACCGGTTCACCGGCGGATTCTCTACTCGATGTTCGACCAGAACCTCCGTCCGGACCGGCCCTACGTGAAGTGCGCAGCCGTGGTTGGCGAAGTCATGGGGAGCTATCACCCCCACGGCGACTCCGCCATCTACGACGCGCTCGTCCGGATGGTGCAGGACTTCTCGATGCGGCACCCGCTCGTGGACGGGCACGGGAGCTTCGGCGGGCCGGGCCCCGAGGAGGGGCCTGCAGCCATGCGCTACACGGAATGCCGTCTGCAGCCGCTGGCGCTCGACCTGATGGCGGGGATCGACGAAGAGACCGTCGACTTCGAGCCGAACTACGACAACACGTCCCAGCAGCCGGTCGTGCTCCCGGCCCGATTCCCGAACCTGCTCGTGAACGGATCGCAGGGGATCGCCGTCGGGATGGCCACGAACATCCCCACTCATAACCTGACCGAGGTGATCGACGCAGCCCTCCACGTGCTCGAGCATCCAGAGGCGACCTCTGACGAGCTCATGCAGTTCGTGAAGGGCCCGGACTTCCCGACGGGCGGCCAGATCCTCGGGCGTCAGGGCATCCTCGACGCGTACCGGACCGGCCGCGGATCGGTGAAGATGCGTGCCCTCGCGGAGATCGAGGAGGGGCGCGACACGGCGCGCATCGTGGTCACCGAGATCCCGTACCAGACGTCGGTGCCGGTCATCAGCCAGAAGATCGACGACCTGGTGCGTGCCGGTGAGATCGACGGGATCGCAGAGGTGCTCGACTCCTCGGCCAACCGGCAGACGCGCCTCGTCATCCGACTGAAGCGGGACGCGAACGCCAACGTGGTCCTGAACCAGCTGTACAAGCACACCCCGCTGCAGACGAACTTCGCGGTCAACATGCTCGCCCTCGTGGACGGCGTGCCCAGGACGCTGAACCTCGCACAGGTGTTGGGGCACTACGTGGCCCATCAGATCGAGGTGGTGCGGCGCCGCTCGGAGTTCCGGCTGCGCAAGGCCGAAGCCCGAGCCCACATCGTGGAGGGACTGCTGCGGGCGATCGACATGCTGGACGCGGTCATCGCCGCGATCCGCGCGTCCGAGGACCGTCCTGCGGCGAGGCTCGCGCTCATGGCCGAGCCCTTCTCGTTCAGCGAGGAGCAGGCGAACCACATCTTGGACATGACCCTTGGCCGGCTCACGAGGCTGGGCCACGCGGAGCTGGAAGAGGAGATGGCGCAGCTGCGTGAGACGATCGGCGAGCTCCAGGCGATCCTTGCGGACCCTGTAAGGCTCCGGGCGGTCATCGCGACCGAGATGACCGCGATCCGGGACAAGTTCGCGGATCCACGGCGCTCGGTGATCACGCACGATCCGGGTGAGCTGGGAGTGGAGGACCTGATCGCCGACGAAGAGATCGTCGTCACCACCACCGCCGCCGGCTATGTCAAGGCCGTGTCCGCTGACGCGTTCCGCACCCAGGGCCGCGGCGGACGCGGCGTGCAGGGCGCGAGGCTGAAGGAAGAAGATCTCGTGACCAACGTGGTTCACACGGCCACGCTCTCCTACCTCCTTCTGTTCTCGAACCGAGGTCGCGTGTACCGACTGCGAGGCCACGAGATCCCGATGAAGGAACGGACTGCGCGGGGCACCGCCCTCGTGAACCTGTTGCCGCTCGAGACCGGTGAGACGGTCCAGGCGGTGGTCGAGACGCGGGACTTCCCCGCGGACCACCACCTCGTCTTCGCGACGGCTCGCGGACAGGTGAAAAAGACGCCCTTCAGCGAGTACGACAAGTCACGCCGCGAGGGGTTCATCGCGATCAACCTGCGCGACGGCGACGAGCTGGTCCGGGTCGTGCCGACGACCGGATCGGACGAGCTGTTCGCGGTGACGAGCACGGGGATGACGATCCGCTTCTCTGAGGACGATGTCCGTCCGATGGGCCGAGACGCTGCGGGAGTGCGGGGCATCCGCCTGCGAGATGGCGACGTGCTGGTCTCGCTCGACGTCGCCAGGGACGACTCGGACATCCTGATGGTCACCGACGCCGGTTACGGGAAGCGCACGAAGGTGGAGCGGTTCAATCGGCAAGCTCGAGGCGGCCAGGGCGTGCGCGGCATCCGGCTCACCGCCAAGAGAGGCCGAGTGGTCGCCGCCTTCATGGTCGGGCTCGACGAGGAGATCCTGCTGGTGTCGACCGGAGGGGTGGTGATCCGCACTGCGGTGCGGGAGATCGCCTCCCAGGGGCGGGATGCAACCGGAGTGCGCGTGATGAACCTGGACGACGGGCAGGTGGTGGCGGCGGTCGCGCGGGTGTCGGGGGGCGAGTAGCGCCCTCCCCGCCGGGCGACGAGAATTCGGTGAGTCCTTAGCGGCCCCTTCGAATGCTCTTAGGTACGTCGGCTGTACTGGAGGTGCAGGCGCGCCAGGGAGCTCCAGCCTTCGGACAGGCCCAGACGGCGCGGGGACAGATGAGACACCATGAGCGAGCGCACCGAGGCCCACGGCTAACCCGAGGAGCACGCGTAACCGGCCGGAGGCCAGCAGGC
>JBOGGB010000473.1:0-2042 GCA_050743605.1 Acidimicrobiales bacterium | reverse complement strand
GGTCGGAGGGGGAGGCTCGCCGCGAGCGGCGCTCCCGAGAAGAGCAGTCGCCGCGCGCGCGCCGACTCGAGCGCCACGACGCGACGGAGCGCTGGGGCTGCGTGCGCGGCGGCGAGGTCCGCCTCGCCGCACCCCTGTGCTGCGAGGTCAGTGAGGGGGAGGTAGACGCGGCCCCGCGCGTAGTCCTCTTGGACGTCCTGAAGGTGCTCAAGAACCTGCAGCCCGGTGCACACGTCGTCGGAGAGCGCGAGCCGCTCGGGGGTGGCGGCACCGAAGATCTCGAGCACGATCCGGCCGACGGGGTTCGCGGAGAGGCGGCAGTAGCCGACCAGGTCCTCGAACGTCTCGTAGCGGCTGACCGACTGGTCCTGACGGTTCGCGCCGATCAGGTCACGGAACGGCTGCAGCGAAAGGTCGCGGGCAGCGATGGTGTCGCCGACCCGCCGCATGACGGGATGCGTCGCCTCGCCGCGAGCGGCGCGCGCCAGCTCTTGCTCGAGCCACTCGAGGTGCGCCATGCGATCGCCGCCGGTCTCGTCGCCGACGTCGTCGGTGAGCCGGGCGAACCCGTACACCGCCAAGAGGTCCGCTCGCACGGACCGGGGGAGCAGCCGCGACGCGACGGGGAAATTCTCGTTCCTGGCTTGCGGGTAGACGGACTCCGCGCTGGGGACCGCGCTCGGCACCGCGCTCGGCACTCGGGGATATTTAGGTGTTCTTGTCGTCGTGCGTTCCACCGCATGCTCCTTGCCGGGCGCGCCCGGCGGAGATCCTTCCCTTGATATATGTGCAGAGACGGGCGTGGTCAAGCGCACGATCTTGGCAGCTTAAGGGGCGCGCGTGCGGTGAGTGGTGCCCATCAAACGCTCGTATGCGAAGTCGTCTCGGCGATGATGGTGGCGCGGCCGGCTTCGTCGCCCGGTCAGAGGACCCGTCCAAAACAAACGATCGTCAGGGCGCCGATTTCCTTCCTATCGGGTGCCTGTCCCTCCCGGGGAGCTCGGGTCCGAGCTGGTGCCGGATGCCCCACCGCCCCGCCTCTCCTCCGTTGCACTGCCAGTTTCCAGCCCCAGCCCCTCGGGTATGCCCTTTCCTCGGAGAGGGACTGGCAGCGGGCACCACCCCCACGATGGACACTGAGGGAGGCAGACGCCATGTCGCAGCACCTCATCGACAGCGGGCAGCGGATCTCGGCAGGCCGCGAGGATCCTCGTCGCCACGGCCCGCGTGACGCTGACGCGGCGGGCGACGGATCAGCCCGGCGCGACGCCATCGGCGGGAACGGTCGCGGAGCGGGCGGCGGAGAGCCCCGTTCGATGGACGCGACGCTCCGGGCGCTCGAGGCCCTCTCGGACGCCCTGGCCGAGATCAGCGAGGACCAGCAGCTGCTGGAGCAGCGGCTGCGCCACCTCCACCGGCAACGGTCGGAGGGCCGAGAGTGGCGCGACATCCTCGCCGACGAGGAGGCTCCGGGGACGATGCAGGTCGTGAGCCGCATGCTCGCTTGCCTCGCCAAGGCGAGTGGGACCCTTCGCAAGGAGCTCGTCGACACCCTCCGGCGCGAGGGTGTCAGCATTCCGGCGATCGCCAAGCTCTTCGGGGTGACGCACCAGCGCGTCTCGAACCTCTTGCGGCGCCCGGCCGAGTAGTCCCTTCCCGTCTGGCGGCTCGTCTGGCGTCTGGCGGCTCGTCTGGCGGTGTCGCGCGCCTGATAAGAAATCCACGTGAAACTGGCGATTCCGGCGGAGACCGTCGCGGGCGAGCGCCGGGTGGCGGTCGTCCCTGAGGTCGCGAAGCGGCTCGCCGCCGCCGGATGGTCGGTCTCGGTCCAGGCTGGCGCCGGTGCTGAGGCCGCATTCACCGATGCCGACTACGCCGCAGCGGGAGCCGAGGTCGCTCCCGATGCCGCCAGCTGTCTCGCAGGCGCCGCCGCGGTGGTGCGGGTGCAGCCGCCCGGAGCGGACGAGGCCGTGCTCGTGCCGGACGGCGCGCTGGTCCTCAGCTTCCTGCAGCCCGCCGCGGCGGTCGACGCGTTGCGGGCG
>JBOGGB010000472.1:0-2214 GCA_050743605.1 Acidimicrobiales bacterium | reverse complement strand
CCTGGTGGGGTGGCAGGTTCCACCGTTGCATGGCTGATCGCCGGGCTCGCCGTGTCGGCGGCGCTCATCTCTTCGATCGCGCTCGTGCAGGCTCGACGAGCTGCCCAACGAGCGCTCGGCGAGCGGGTGTGGCTGCTCGAACGCGAGCGGCAGATCGGCGCCGAAGCGGCCGTCGACGCAGAGCGATCCCGCATCGCCCGGGAGCTGCACGACATCGTCAGCCACAACGTGAGCCTCATGGTCGTCCAGGCCAACGCGGCGCGCGAAGTGATGGCCGCGGCCCGAGACCACCTCCCGACCCCGCCCGACGCCAACCAAGCCCTCCGGGCCGTCGAGACGGCCGGGCGTGGGGCGCTCACCGAACTGCGCAACCTGCTCGGGCTGCTCGCCCCCTCCGCCGACGGCGACGGAGACGACGACCTCGCCCCGCAACCGAGCCTCGAGCGGCTGAGCGGTCTCGTCGACCGCGTCGCCTTCGCCGGCCTTCCCGTCGAGGTACGGATCTCCGGTGAACCTCGGCCGCTTCCCGCCGGGGTCGACGTCACCGCCTATCGCATCGTCCAAGAGGGGCTCACCAACGCCCTCAAGCACGGCCAGGCCACCGCAGCGGAGGTCACCATCCGCTACGCCGAGCACTCGCTTCGCGTCGAAGTTCTCAACAGCGGCCCCAGCGTCCTCAGCACCAATGGCCACGTCCCGCTGCACCCCAAGATCGAGCACAAACCCGGCAACGGACGAGGGTTGTTGGGACTTCGCGAGCGCGTCGCCGTCTACGGCGGCGAGTTCGATGCCCGGCGACGCCTTGGCGGCGGGTTCCGAGTCCGGGCACGCATCCCCCTCGACCAACCATGAGTACCGTCGACACAGAGCCCCGGGTCCTCCTCGTCGACGACCAGGAGCTGGTGCGCGCCGGGTTCCGCCTCATCCTCACCAGCCGCGGCATCGAAGTCGTCGGAGAGGCCGCGGACGGCGACGAAGCCGTCGCCCAGGCACGCAAGCTGCAGCCCGACGTCGTCCTCATGGACATCCGCATGCCCAACATGGACGGCCTCGAGGCAACCCGCCGCATCCTCCAAGAAGCCCCGCCCTGCCGGGTGATCATCCTCACCACCTTCGATCTCGACCGCTACGTCTACGACGCCCTCGCCGCCGGGGCGAGTGGCTTCCTGCTGAAAGACGTCACTCCCGAGCACCTCGCCGCAGCCGTCCGCCTCGTCATCACCGGCGACGCCCTGCTCGCCCCCGCGATCACCAGGCGGCTCGTCGCTCGCTACGCCGGAGAACACACCAACCGCCCAAAGATCGAGGGCGGGAAAGACCTCGCGCTCCTCACGCCGAGGGAACTCGAGGTCCTCACCCGCCTCGGCCGCGGTCTTTCCAACTCGGAACTCGCCAACGCCTTGACCCTCTCCGAAGCCACGGTCAAAACTCACGTGGCCCGCATTTTCACCAAGCTCGACCTACGCGACCGCTCCCAGGCTGTCATCGTCGCCTACGAGGCGGGACTCGTCACTCCGGAAGGGACCTACGGCCAAGACTGAGCCAGACCAGCACCCGTCGAAGGACAAGGATGGTCGGCGAGGTCGACCTCCTTGGAAACCCTCTCGCCACGATAGCTCCGAGTCAGGCTCCTGACGTTGGCGGCCGATCGCGGTCATCGACATGATCGGCGAGTGGCCGGGGACCGCGAACACTGCGGTCAGGGCCTCTCGGCAGAATGCGCGGAACTGTCGATCAGACAGGCCCAGCACCTGGGCCTGGATTGTCATATGGGCGTCCGCTTGACCAACGTCATAGCTCGAGCATTCCCAGTATCCGCGAGTCGATGTCGTGTGCTGTCAGCCGGCGCGAAGGGGACGGTAGAAGTCGCGAAGATCTCGCACCAAGCGGTCGGGACGTTCGAGAGCGAGGAAGTGGCCGCCGGGTTCCGGCCCGCGCCACATGCCGATGTCGGCGTAAGTCCGCTCGGCGAAGGCGCGGGGATAGGCCGCGTCCTCGGGGGTCAGCGTCAGTCCGGCCGGGACACTGACCGTCGTAAGCGGTGGCGTCTTCGCGTCGTCGACGTAGGGAAGGAAGGACGTACCGATGGAGCCGGTCACCCAGTACAGGGTGACGATACTGCGGAGGGTCGACCTGTCGATGACCGACTCGAGGTCACCGTGGCAGTCGCTCCAGTCCCGGTACTTGTCGAGGATCCAGGCCGCCAGGCCGCCA
>JBOGGB010000471.1:0-1813 GCA_050743605.1 Acidimicrobiales bacterium | reverse complement strand
CTCCCACCACTGCTCGAGCGACGCAGTGCCGCTGGCCGCGGGCACCGGTGGCAGCTCGACCGCGAGACGGAGCGACGGGTCCACCCGTTGAGCCTACGGCCTGCCCGCAGCCGGAGCCCCTGCTTCTCCCGTCAACTCCAGGTCACTCCCGCTCCCACCACCCGCCCTCGCCGTGGAGGACCCCGCCGGCCCGCAGCCTCTCGAGCGCCCCGCAGACGAGGTCGATACCGAGCCCCGTCCGACCGAGGATCTCGTCGAGGCTGGTCCGGTCCCATCCGACGGCACTGGCGACTTCGCGTGTCGGTGAAGGAAGGTCATCCTCCGGGTTCGCTCGGCCGGACGCGAAAGCTTGCGCGCCGCCGGACGATGACCCGCGAGAGGCGGGCGGCATCGCCCGGGGCGGCGTCGCCGGGGGTGCCGTCGCCGGGGGTGCCGTCGCCGGGGGTGCCGATGCCAAGCTGAGGCCGAGCGCCACGAGAACGTCGGACACGTCGCGCACCACGAAGCAGCCGTCCGCGAGCAGTGCGTTGGTTCCCGCCGACGCCGGGCTCCGGACCGAGCCGGGCACCGCGCCCACCGGCACGCCGCGCGCCGCCGCGGCCTCCACCGTGTGCAACGAACCACCACGGCTGTGGCACTCCACGACGACCACCACGTCCGAGAGGGCGGCGATGATCCGGTTGCGCGCCGGGAACCGCCAGGCGAGGTCGGCCGTGCCGATCGGCGCTTCAGAGACGACCGCGCCGGCTTCCGCCACCCGAGCCCACAGCCCTGCGTGCTGGCGAGGGTAAGGGGTGGTGACGCTGCCCGCCACCACAGCGACGGGTGGAGCGGCCTGGTGCCGGGCTCGCGAAGTCGCCTCCTCCTCGCCGGAGGGGACGGACTGCGAGGCGAGTGCGGCTCCACGTCCGCCGCCGCGCCCTTCCACGATCGGCTCGCCTCCACGCCCACAAGAAGCGCGCCACGCCGCGACCCCCCCTTCGTGCGCCGCGCCGTCAATCCCCCGTGCGAGACCCGACACGACCACGATCCCGGCGGCAGTCAGCTCTGCGCCCAGCTGCGCGGCGATGCCGAGACCGTAACGGGTCGCCGAGCGCGTGCCCACGATCGCGACGCTCGGTGCGCGGTCGACGACGCGCGGTGTCCCGAGAGAGAAGAGGACCGCGGGAGCCTCCGGGTCGTCGCGCAGCGCCGCCGGATACTCCGGCCGCCCGAGCGTGCAGACTCCGACCCCGGCTTCGACGTGGGTGCTCCAGAGAGCCGCGACGTCGATCCTTCGTGCCGCGTGACGCACGGACGTCGGCTCGAGTGACGAGGGCAGGCGCGCGCCCTTAGAGAGGAGCGCGTCCCATGCGTTCCGCGGCATCGCCTCGCAGAGGAGAGCGCGGAGCGTCCTCGGACCCACGCCGGGCACCGACGCGAGCGCGACGGCGTACGCCTCTTCGGGAAGGACACCACGATCGGTGCCGGCACCTGGGACGGTCGCCATCGAAGAGGAACGGTCGGGGCAGACGCCGGGGATGCGACGTCACGCACGCTTCATGGCAACTTCATGGCTCTACGCACCGCTACAGGAGGACGGTCTTGGCCCGACTTCGGCTCTCCGAGCGGGCCTCGAGCTCTGAAGCGACGGGAGCAGGTGCGGGCCCGTGCCTCCGGGGCACAGTTGCGGGGCCGGTGCTAGGCATGGGTCGTGGGGCTGGACCTCGATCCGTTCGCCAGTGCGCTCGATCTCGCGGCGAGGATCCGATCGCGTGAGCTGAGCCCGCTCGAGGCCCTGGAGGCGTCTCTCGAGCGCATCGATCGGTTGAAC
>JBOGGB010000470.1:0-3381 GCA_050743605.1 Acidimicrobiales bacterium | reverse complement strand
CAACGTGGCGAACGCCGCGTTGTGCAGCGCTGGCGACAGCGAGTGGTGCACAGGGTCGCCGATCACCCCGACCACGGCCGTCGCCCCAGAGAGCGGTGATCCTCTTCGGACGATGCGCTCCCCAGTCATGACTTCGGACCGGAGGACGACGACGGCGTGGACCGCTTCGCGGCACTGGACCGCTTCGCAGCACTGGACCGCTTCGCGGCGTTCGCCGCAGCCTCCCGCTCGAGCGCGAGCTGGCCCGCGTACGTGGACGCGAACTTCAGCGTGCCCGCCCTGGCTGTCACGAGGTCGAAATAGAGCCACGAGCCGGCGGGCGGGTCGACCACCGCGCGCAGTGCCTCTGCAGAAGGCGTGCAGATCGGCGTCGGCGTCAGCCCGGCGTGCAGGTACGTGTTGTACGGAGTTGTGATCCGCTCCTGGCTGGGCGTGACCGGACCGCCGTCCTGGCCGAGGGAGTAGAGCACGGTCGATGTCATGTCAAGGCGCATGCCTGCTGCCAGGCGATTGAAGATCACCCTCGCCACCTCCCCCAGATACCGGGTGTAGTACCCCTCCTTCTGCGCGATCGACGCGGCGGTGACGAGCTGGTACGCGTCGAGCCCGTTCACGGTCGTCGTCGGCGAGAGCCCAGCACCCCGAGCCTCCGTGTCGAAGCGGGCGACCATGCCCTCGAGGAGCTCCCGGCCGTTCTCGCCCGGCAGGATCTGGTAAGTGCCTGCGCCGATCAACCCTTCGAGCGAGGTGCCACCGTCAGGCTGGAAGGGTGAGCGGACGTCTCCGCCGGCTCCTCCGCCGGCCAGTGCGTGCACGAACCTGCCGGGCAGCGACCCGAGCTCGCCGTCGATCTCCGAGATCGTGGTGCCCGGAGCCACGGTCAGCTCGAAGACGTTGGGACCGCCGTCCAGGGCTGCCTTCGCCGCCGAGAACGAGAGGTTCTGGTGGATCCGGTAGATCCCTGGGACGACGAGCGGGTCGCCGTGGACGAAGGACCACACGTGGAACGCGAGCGCTGTTCCGATCACCTGGTCCGCGGCGAGCGCCGACTCGATCGCGCCAAGCGGCTCGCCTGCATGCACATCGAGGCGCACCAGCCTGCCCGGACCGCCCAGGGGGTGGGACTCCACCTCGTACCAGGCGACAGCTCCGGCCAGCACGACCGCCACGGCGAGGAGCGCGAGGAGCACACGCCGTCCCCGCCGGGTGAGGCGGCGTCCGGGGGCCGCCTCGTCGGCGGACGTGCCCGTGCCGCCCTGGTCGAGCGCGGCGCGCGGCACGGGCGGCGCGCCGTGCGGCGGCGTGCGCGCGTTCGCGTCGTCGTGATGGCTCGTCGAGGTCGACCGGCTCATCTGGATTCGAGCCATGATTGCAGGAGCACCGCCGCCGCCGCGCTGTCCACCCGCATCCGGCGTTGACGGCTGGGCGTGCAGGCGGAGGAGAGCGCGGCGGCGGCACTGACGGTCGTGAACCGCTCGTCGAAGGTCTCGACCACCACTCCTCGGCCTTCGAGCGACCTCGCGAGCTGCAATGCCTCCTCCTCGGCCGTTCGGGCAGCCACCCCGTGGGTGCCGTCCAACGAGATCGGGAGGCCCACCACGACTACGTCGGCGCCGACCTCGTCGACCAGCTCGGCGACGGCTCGGTGGTCGAGTGCCCGATTCCCCTGGCGGGCGATGTACGGCCGGGGAAACGCCAACGACCGCGCTGCGTCGCTCACTGCGACGCCGATGCGCCGGGCGCCCAGGTCGAGGGCGACCGCCCTGGTCATCCGCCCGCTCGGCACGCCGTCACGGAGCGGCGAGGAGACGGCGGGCCTCTCCGAGAGCCTCGTCGAGGCGCGAGGCGTCCCGCCCGCCCGCCAGCGCGACGGCCGACGACCCTCCTCCTCCCCCCGACACGATGGTCGCGACCTGACGCACGACCGCGGTCGCGTCCGGCTCTCCCCCGGTGGCGACCGCGATCGCCACCCGCGCGCCGTCGGGCGAGCCGCCGATCGCGACGGCCCGCGCGCCGTGACCTCGCGCGGCCTGCGCGAGGCTGCGGAGCTCGTCGGGACTCCGGCCGTCGATCCTCGCGACGACGACCTCCTGTTCGGCTGCGGCGGCGAGCTCCGCCGCCTCTCTTTCGAGCATGGACGCTCGCAGGCGCGACAGCTCGCGCTCTGCTGCGCGCTCCCGGTCGACGAGGCGCTGGAGCGCATCGACCAGCCCCTCCGGCTCCACCTTCAGGAGGGTCGCCGCCTCGGTCACCAACCGGTCGCGCGCCGCGAGGCGGGAGACCGTCGCCTCACCGGTCACGGCCTCGATCCTCCGGGTGTTGGAACCGATAGAGCCTTCCGAGACGATGGCGATCGGCCCGATCATGCCGAGCGCGTCGACGTGGGTGCCGCCGCAGAGCTCGAGCGAGTGCGGCCCCGCGCGCACCACGCGCACCACGTCGCCGTACTTGTCGCCGAAGAACGCGAGCGCCCCCATCTCCTCCGCCTCCGACTTGGCGACCTCCATGGAGAGGACCCGCTCGTCGGTCAGCACGTCCCGATTTGCCAACGCGCTGACCGCCTGGAGCTCCTCGGGCGCGGGCGCACCGCGGTGGCTGAAGTCGAACCGGAGCCGGTCGGGCGCGACCAGGGAGCCCTGCTGACGCACGTGGTTGCCGAGGACCTCTCGCAGCGCCGCATGCAGCAGATGCGTCCCGGTGTGGTTGCGCCGCGTGGCCTCACGCCGCGGCCCGTCGATGGCCGCCAGCGCGTCCTGGCCCGAATAGATCTCGCCGGACACCTTCGCTCGATGAGCGGTGAGGCCAGGTAGCGCGGTCACCGTCTCGAGCACCGTGGCCCTCCCCGTCTCGGTGACGACGGTCCCGACGTCGCCGACCTGCCCGCCTCCCTCTGCGTAGAACGGCGTGCGATCCAAGAAGATCTCGACGGTCTCGGGCTCGGCACCGGCCAGCACGCCCACCACCTGCACACCGACGGCGTACCGCTCGGGGCTTCGGCCCACAAAGCTGGTCGGGCCGACCGTGTCCAGGAGCTGCCGGTAGGCGGGCTCGTCGGCCCCCGGTGGCGCCTTCGCCGCCTGGCGGGCGCGACGGCGTTGCTCCGCCATATGCGCGTCGTACGCGGCGCGGTCGAGAGACATCCCGGACTCGCGGACGAGCTCTTCGGTGAGCTCGACGGGGAACCCATGGGTGTCGTGGAGACGGAAGGCGGTCTCACCCGGCAGCACGTCGGCACGCTCCGCGTGCAACTGCGCGAGCGCGCCTTCGAGCATCGATAGACCAGTCCGGAGCGTCCGGTCGAACCCGGCCTCCTCGCGCTCGAGGACGTCGGTCACGACCTCGATCTCCTCGCGGACGTTCGGGTAGGCCGGGCCCATGATG
>JBOGGB010000469.1:0-2224 GCA_050743605.1 Acidimicrobiales bacterium | reverse complement strand
GTCGCGGCGGGCACGGACGCCGACCCTACCCGGGGCGCTCGGCTCGGGCACCTCCCCGCTTCTCGATCGAGCGCCTCCCGGCGAGCGGGGTGTGGCATCGTCGGCACGGCGCGGCGGGACGGCGGCGCGCCGGGCGCAGAGGGGACGACCGTGGCCGAGGTGGAGCTCAGGGAGGTGACCAAGCGGTTCGACCGTCGCGCCGCGGTCGACCGTCTGGACCTCGAGATCGCCGACGGCGAGCTGCTGGTCCTGCTCGGGCCCTCAGGCTGCGGGAAGACCACGGCCCTGCGAATGGTCGCGGGCCTAGAGGAGCCCGACGAGGGCGAGATCCTGATCGGCGAGCACGTCGTGAACGACGTCGAGCCGAAGGACCGAGACGTGGCGATGGTCTTCCAGAGCTACGCCCTCTACCCGCACCTGAGCGTGGAGCGCAACATCGAATTCCCGCTGCGCCAGCGCGGCTTTCACGCCGAGGACCGCCGGCGCAAGGTGCGCGAGGCGGCGGAGTCCCTCGGCCTCGCAGACCTGCTCGACCGCAAGCCCCGGCAGCTCTCGGGGGGACAGCGCCAACGCGTGGCGCTCGCGCGCGCCATCGTCCGCGAGCCGCAGGTGTTCCTCATGGACGAGCCGCTGTCGAACCTCGACGCCGCGCTCCGCCTGCAGACGAGGGCCGACATCGTGGCCCTCCAGGCACGCCTCTCGACCACGACGATCTACGTGACCCACGACCAGGTCGAGGCGATGACCATGGGTCATCGGATCGCCGTCATGGACGACGGCGTGCTGCAGCAGGTCGACGCCCCGCACATCCTCTACGAACGACCTGCGAACGTCTTCGTCGCACGGTTCCTCGGGAGCCCCGGGATGAACCTCCTCCCCGCGACGCTCGATCCCCTCGTCTCCCGGTCGGCGCAGGTGCCCGCAGGCGGCGGCCACGTGCCGCTCGGCGCAGAGGCGGCCGCGGCGGCCGCGGTTGCCGCGTCGCTCGTGGTGGGAGTCCGGCCCGAGCACCTCTCGCTCTCTCCCTCGGGAACCCTCGGGGCGGAGGTCCTCCTCGTCGAGCTCCTCGGAGCCGACGTCCACGTGCTCTGCCGTCTGCCCGACGAGACGAAGGTGGTAGTCCGCCAGGCGGCTTCGGCGCCGCGACCGAAGATCGCAGACCACGTCCGGGTCGAGCCCGCACCGGGAACGATCCACGTCTTCACAGCTGCGAGCGGCAGGCGGCTCGGGGGCCCGGGGTGAGCCGGATGCGGTCGCGCCGCGCACGCGCCGTGCGCGAGGCCGCGCTCGGCTATGTCCTCGTGCTGCCGGCGCTGGCAGTCTTCGGGGTCTTCGTCTTCTATCCCTTCGCCGAGAACTTCCGCCTCGCGCTCTACCAGACCCCGCCGTACCCGGGGCTCCCCAGTCGCTTCGTCGGGCTCCACCAGGTCGGGCAGGTCCTGACCTCCTCGGGCTTCCTCCAGAGCCTCGGCTCGACCCTCCTCTTCGTCGTGATGGTGGTGCCTACCGGGCTCCTGATCGGCCTCCTGCTCGCCGTCGCCGCGCACCGCCGCCTGCGCGCGATGGCCGTCTACCGCGTGATCTTCTCCTCGACGGTGGTCACGTCCGTGGCCGTCTCGGCGCTGGTGTTCGGCACCCTCATGGACCCCGTGGTGGGGCTGCTCCCGTGGCTGGGGCTGAACCCGTCTCCGCCGATCCTGCAGAACACGACCTGGGCGCTCCCCGCGATCGCCGTCATGAGCGTGTGGCAGTTCCTCGGGCTTGCGTTCATCGTGATGTCGGCGGGCTTGTCAGCCGTGCCCGAAGAGGTGCTCGAGGCCGCGCGGGTCGACGGCGCCAGCGATCGCACGGTGTTCTGGCGGATGGTCGTGCCGCTCCTCTCCCCCACGATCTTCTTCGGGGTCGTCGTCGCGACGATCTACGCCTTCCAGACTTTCGGCCAGGTCGACATCCTCGTCGGCTACTCGGGGGCAGCCTTCGAGCACGTGAACCTGCTCGTCTACAACATCTTGAACACGATCGAGGTCGCGCACACAGCCGGGCAGGCCGCGGTGCTCTCGATCGCGCTCTTCCTCCTCACTCTCGGGGTGACCCTCCTCCAGCTGCGGCTCATCGAGCGGCGGGTCCACTATGAGGCCTGAGGGTCAGCCGCAGCGCCATGCGCGCGGTCAGCCGCAGCGCCATGCGCGCGGTCAGCCGCAGCGCCATGCGCGCGGTCAGCCGC
>JBOGGB010000468.1:0-3721 GCA_050743605.1 Acidimicrobiales bacterium | reverse complement strand
GCGGAGGGTCGTGGGGCCGTCGCCATCGCCGCAGAGTATTCCGGGGAGGGCCGCTCTACGGGCGAAAACCGCCCTTAGAGACACGAGTTCTCACGCAGGAAAGCCGGCGTTCACACGGACGAAACATCCGTGCCCGTTCGGCGAGCCACGGACGGCGGACGCGGTGTCGTCGCAACGCCCTCCCTTGCGGCCGGACCGCACGGAACCGGATCGGCGGCGGCTCGACACTTCTCCTACGAGGCGGCCTGGCGGTACCCTGGTGGGCGTGGCTCGCCGCTCCAGGAAGCTGGATCTCTCGTCCATCTGGCTGTTCTCGACTGCGACCCCCCGCGAGCTGCGGCTCGTGGCGAGGGCCCTGGACGAGGTGGCGGCGCCCGCCGGCACCGTCCTCGTCGAAGAGGGTGCGGCCGGCCGTGAGTTCTTCTTCATCGTGGAGGGACGTGCGACCGTTCGACGGAACGGCAGGAAGGTGGCGCTCCTCGGTCCCGGGGAGTACTTCGGGGAGCTCGCGCTCCTCGACCGCGGCCCGCGCTCCGCGACCGTGGTCGCCGACACGGACATGGTCCTTCTGAACATGAGCTACCGCGAGTTCTACGGGCTTCTCGAAGACGTCCCTCCGCTCGCGAGGAAGCTCCTCTCCGCAATGGCAAGCCGCCTCCGCGAAGCAGACACCAAGGTGTCCGCCCTCATCTCCCACTGACGAGGCTCGGGATGGTGCTGCGCGAGGGACTGGACTTCGCCCGTGGACGCTCCCAGGGCGTGCTCGTCACCCGGCGCGCGGACGGCCAGCCCCACCTCTCGAACATCCTGTACCACCTGGGCAGTCGAACCGGGGGTGAGGGCTCCGACGGCCCAGGCGGCTCCCCGAGCCCGGTCGTGCGGATCTCGGTCACCGACTCCCGAATGAAGACGCGGCACCTCCGGCGCGAGGCAACCGCCTCGCTCTACGTCCCGGGCGAGTCGTTCTGGTCCTACGTGGTGCTCGACGGCACGGCCGAGCTCTCGCCAGTCGCAGAGACGCCCGACGACTCGACCGTCGAAGAGCTCGTGGCCCTCTACCGTTCGATCCGCGGAGAAGACCACCCGGACTGGGCCGAGTACCGGGAGACCATGGTGGCCGAGCGACGCCTCGTCGTCCGGCTGCTCCCGACGCAAGCGTACGGCATCACGGGCTGAACGGACCCCGTTGGGCCGATTGCGGCCGGCACGCAGCGGCATGCGGCGGCACGCAGGAGCACGCAGGAGGAAAAGGGGGCATCCGGCTCACTCCTCCCGCATCGACTCCTCCACGAGCTGGGAGATGTCGAGGACCCGAACCTCGTCCTCCTTGCCGTTGGCACGCACCGCGTCGTCCAGCATGATCATGCAGTAGGGGCAGGCGGTCGACACCACGTCAGCACCCGTCCCGAGCGCCTCCTGCGTCCGTTCCATGTTCACGCGGGTCCCGATGCTCTCCTCCATCCACATCCGTGCCCCGCCCGCTCCGCAGCAGAAGCCCCGCTCCCTGCAGCGACGCATCTCGACGGCGTGGGCGCCCGGAATCGCGCCGATGACGGTGCGCGGCTCGTCGAAGACCCTGTTGTGTCGGCCGAGGTAACAGGGGTCGTGGTAGGTGACGGTCCCCGTGTAGCCGGTGCCTGGGACGAGCCTGCCGGTACGGACGAGATGGTCCAGCAACTCGGAGTGGTGCACGACCTCGAAGTTGCCGCCAAGGGCGGGGTACTCGTTCTTCAGGGTGTTGAAGCAGTGCGGGCACGTGGTGACGATCTTCTTCACGCCGGCCGCACCGAGGGTCGTGATGTTCGCCTTCGCCTGCTCTTGGAAGAGGTACTCGTTGCCGATGCGCCGCGCCGGGTCGCCGGTGCAGGTCTCTCTCGACCCGAGGATCGCGAACCGGACGCCGGCCTGGTGCAGGAGCCGGGCCGTCGCCTGGACCTGGCGGCGGGCTCGTTCGTCGAGCGCTCCTGCGCATCCCACCCAGTACAGGTACTCGACATCGTCAGGGATCGTGTCGACGACGACCGGCACGTCGAAGTCGAGCGACTGCGTCCACTCCGTTCGCTTCGAGCTCCCCAGACCCCACGGGTCGCCCTGGTTCTCGACGTTGCGCAGCATGAGCCCGGCTTCCTGGGGAAAGCTCGACTCCATCAAGACCTGGTAGCGGCGCATGTCCACGATCGCGTCCACGTGCTCGATGTCGACGGGGCATTGCTCCACGCACGCGCCACACGTCGTGCAGGCCCAGAGCACGTCGGGCTCGATGATCCCTGGCACCAACGGCTGAGGCTCGGACACCGTCCCGTTCCGCCCATCCCGACCCTCCGTCCCCCCCGGGTTCGCCGCCCGCAGCGCCAGGAGGCGCGACGCGTCAGCGAACATGTTGTCCCGGAGGTCCATGATCACGAGCTTGGGCGACAACGGCTTGCCCGTGTTCCAGGCAGGACAGACCGATTGGCACCGCCCGCATTCGGTGCAGCTGACGAAGTCGAGCATCTGCTTCCACGTGAAGTTCTCGACTAATCCCGCTCCGAAGACGGACTCCTCGGTCACGTTCTCCATGTCCATGTCAGGGGTCTTGTCGAGTGCGCCGAGCGCGCGTGGCCGGCGCGAGAACGCCACGTTGAAGGGAGCCACGAAGATGTGCAGGTGTTTCGAGTACGACACGAACACGAGGAATGCGCTGATGATCGACACGTTCAGAATCACGAACGTCGTCGCGAGCACCCCATCCACCCCGTGCCCCAATCCCGCGAGGCCCGCGCCGATGACGTGCGACGCGAACGCCCAGTCGTCGTAGGGGAATTGGCTCGGCCTCGTGCCGACTTGCGCTCCCCTGTAAAGGAGGAGCGTCGCGACGACTCCGAAGATGAAGAGGAGCGTCAACCAGGCAGCGCCGGTGTGGGAGCCGTAGAACCGCGAAGCCCGCTCTCTTCTCGACGGCGCGTTCTTGATCCTGATCAGCGTGAACACGCAGAGCGCCACCAACACGGCCGTCGCGAAGAAATCCTCGAAGAAGCCGAGCGCTGCCGAGGTGCCGATTCCCGGAATGTGGAACGTCGGCTCGAAGAGATCGCCGTAGGCCTCCACGATCGTGAAGAGGAGGACCGTGAACCCCCACATCATGAAGAAGTGCGCCAGGCCGGGCACCGTCCATTTCAGGAGCTTCCGCTGCCCGGCGACCTCGGTGACCTCCGCCTCGACCCTGCGGGCGAGGTTCAGTCGCAGGCGACCAGGGGCCTCCTGGCCCGCACGCACAAGTCGTGAGATCCAATGGAACCGGCGGCCCGCGACCACGACACAGATCACGGTCACCGCCATGCCTATCGCGATCCTGACGGCCAAGAGTCCTCCTGTGGCAGCTCGGGCGATCCCTCAGCGGGTCGGGCCCTGGGCACGTCTCCGGTCGCCGGCCGGTGCAAGGTGGGTACCCGCGGCGCCAATTCTGCAACCCACGTGCCCAGCCGTCGAGCAGCCGGCCCTCGGGAAGGCGGCCGATCCGGGGGGCCGCTCGGTGCGCCGCGGTGCAGTCGCTCGGGGGGCGGTCTGGGGAGGGCCCATGGACTTCGAGACGATAGTGTGACGCCCGCTGCGGGCGTAGTTCAGCGGCAGAACATCAGCTTCCCAAGCTGAGAACGCGGGTTCGATTCCCGTCGCCCGCTCCTGCCAAGATAGTCGTAATCCCAGGGTAGACAGCCTCCGCGACCCCTCGAACGCCGCCGTA
>JBOGGB010000467.1:0-1883 GCA_050743605.1 Acidimicrobiales bacterium | reverse complement strand
GAGTCGAAAGCGAACATGATCGGATTCTCGTTACTCGCAACGGGCGGCCTTCGTTCGTGCTCATGAGCCCGGACGACCTCGAGTCGCTCGAGGAGACCCTCGACATCCTGCGCGATCCGGAGCTCGTGGCTTCTCTCAAGCGCTCGGGGAAAGAAGCGGAGCGAGGCGAATCGCTGCCCCTGCCAGAAGCGTGAGCGGTGTATGAGGTACGCATCACCCCAGAGGGGCTTCGTCACCTCAACCAGCTTCCAGCGAAGGTCCGCGACGCAGCGCTAACGGCCCTACGCGGCCCGATCGCCGAGAATCCTCACCGGCTCGGCAAGCCGCTCGTGGGCGACCTGGCCGGCCTCTTCTCTGCCCGGCGGGGCGACTACCCGATCATCTACAGCATTGAAGAACTGACCAAGCTCGAACTCGTACACCGGGTCCAGCATCGCGCTTCAGCATACCGCCGGCGTTGAGTCGACGATCACCGAGGGGACCGAACTGTGAGGACGGATTCAACCGGTGAGCGCAAGAACCTCGGTGAGCTTCTCTGATGGTTTCATGTATCCGAGTGCCTTGCGTGGACGGTTGAAGTCCTGCGCGGTGTGCAGCGACAGGTCGGTGCCCTGCGGCATGTATTGGCGCAACAGCCCGTTGGTGTTCTCGTTCGATGGCCGCTGCCAAGGTTAACCGGCCAATCCGGGCCGAGGATGTTGCGGGAACGGTCGAAGGGATTCGCTCAGGTCTTGGTGCGCCATCTCCTTACTCATTGCGGCCGTCGACGAGCATGGCGATGCGCCAGCCGTAGTAGGCACGCCCGATCCCGATGTGGTGGAGCTTCCCGCGGTAGCGAAAGGTGACCCGTCCGGCCCTGTCCACTCTGTCGCTCGTCGCGACCCACACCTTCTCTCCGCTTTACGCCGGGATCGTGGGGGGAGCAGGGCTGGCCATCGGCGTCCTGGCCTGGGGACGGCTGCTCCTCGAGCGCATCGCCTTTGAGATCGTGAAGCTCGGCCGGCCGATGGCGACGGCAGCTCAGGCCGTCCAGGCCATCGTGGTGCTGGCGGGGAGTGGAGCGCTCAGATAGGAGCGGCGCGACGGCACGCGGGCGCCCTCAGGCTGACGGGACTGAGGGCGGTGACGCGCCGCCGACCCCGGATACCGTCACGGCCCTGGGGCGATCGTCGGCGCGCTCGGCGGGGCTTGCGCCTGTGATCTCTTCGCGCGCCCACAGGGGCGCGTTGCGCCTCGCCCACGGGACGGAGACCCAGCCGCGGAACATCGAGCGCAACGACTCCCAATGGGTGAGGGCCATGACGATGTGCCCGATCACCACCGCGACGACGATGAACGCGAGCACCTCGTGCACGAACGTCGAACCGCTGCGCCACGAGACGGGGAAGTAGCCGAACCACTTCATGACGATGCCAGACCCGAGCATGACGACGATCGCGCCGCCGGTGAAGATGGCGTTCAGCTTCTGCCCTGGATTGAACTTGTCCTTCTCGATTCGCTCGGCCCCGAAGGAGCGAAGCCAGCGGATCTCCTGACGGGTCCAGCGGTTGAACCGCCGGACGTCGCGCCGCATCCGCGCCCCCCACGGCCCGACGAGCGAGACAATGATCGGAACGGCCCAGGCGACACCCGTCCAGACGTGGATCTCTTCGATGAGCACGTGCCGGCCGACCACGCGCTCGATCGAGCTGAAGTAGAGCGGCAGCGCGGTGGCGACCAAGATGAAGAAGAGGACGGCGTTCGCCCAGTGCGCGGTCCGCTGCACCCGGTCGAACCGGAGGAGCCGCATCGTGCCCTCCGGTCGACGGCTCGGTTCAGGCACCGCGCGGAGGCGCTGTCGACGTCGAGCCGTTCAGCCATCCGTTGACGGGATAGCCGTTCTG
>JBOGGB010000466.1:0-2602 GCA_050743605.1 Acidimicrobiales bacterium | reverse complement strand
ATACAACGGCTATCGCGCGCAGGCGATGCGCCACCTCCAGGCAGGCCGCGTCACCCCCACTTAGCCTTCCGACTTCTTGGCACTACGACACCGGATTGCAATTTGGGGTGTCATTTCGTGAAAAATCGAGTGGCACCTCACGCGAAAGACCGATGTCACCTCACGCGGCTTCTCACTAGGAGCAGCCGCTGGTCGAGCCGCAGCTGGCGCAGACGTAGCAGGACCCAGCGCGCTGCATGACGTTGCCGCAGCTGTAGCAGAACGGCGCGTCACGCTGCTCTGGTCGAACGATCGTGGCGGCAGCTCTCGCCACCTCCGGCACGTCAAGCTCGTCCCCGACGGAGTCGTCCACCAGGCCGACCGACGGCGTGGCGCTCTCCTCCACACCGGGAAGGGTCGGCTGGGTGCGCTCCGAGGTCGACTGTACGCCAAGGTAGAGACGCTCCTCGCGGGTGAGGTAGTCGAGCGCAAGCCGACGGAAGATGTAGTCCACGAGGCTGGTCGCGATCCGCAACTCGCTGTCGTCGGTGATGCCGGCCGGCTCGAACTTGACGCTCGAGTACTGCCGAACGTAGGTGGCCAGCGGGACACCGTGTTGGAGGCCGAGGCTGATCGCGATCGAGAAGGCATCCATGATCCCGGCGAGCGTCGAACCCTGCTTCGCCACCTTGACGAACACCTCGCCTGGGCGGCCGTCCTCGTACTCCCCGACGGTCACATACCCCTTGCAGTCCGCCACCCGGAACGCGAACGTGTTGGACCGCCGCTTGCGAGGCAGCCGTTCCCGCACTGCGCCCACGACCAACGGCTCCGTCTGGCGCTGACGCTCCTGGGCGAGCGCCTTCTCGAGCTCGGCGATCCTCGCAGTCGCCGCTCGGTCCCTTGCTTCCGCATCCGAACCCGGAGGCGCCACGTCTCCACCCTCGACGACGCCGGCCACTTCCTTCTTGGTGGTCGACAGAGGCTGGGCAACCTTGCAGTTGTCCCGATAGATGGCGATCGCCTTGAGTCCTAGTCGCCAGGCGTCGATATGCAGTTGCTCCACATCGTCGACGGTGACATCCTCAGGAACGTTCACCGTCTTCGAAATTGCTCCGCTGATGAACGGTTGGACTGCGCCCATCATGCGGACGTGTCCCGAGTAGTGGATCGTGTTGTCCCCCATCGAGCAGGCGAACACCGGCAGGTGCTCCGAAAGGAGATGCGGGGCACCCACGATCGACATGTGCTCGTCGATGTAGGCGACGATGTCGTCGATCTGGTCTGGGTCATAGCCGAGCCGGCTCAGAGCTCGCGGCACCGTCTGGTTGACGATCGACATCGTGCCGCCGCCGACGAGCTTCTTCGTCTTGACCAAGCCGAGATCCGGCTCGATACCGGTAGTGTCACACGACATGAGCAGACCTATGGTCCCCGTCGGGGCCAGCACCGAGGCTTGCGAGTTGCGCACACCGTAGCGCTCGGCCAGCTCCACTGCCTCGTCCCACGCCTCCTGGGCGGCCGACAACAGTTCAGGCGGCACCAGGTCCTCGTCGATCCTGGCTGCCTCCCCCTGGTGCATCCGCAGCACGTCGATCATCGGCTCCGCGTTCTCGTGGAAGCCGGCAAACGGTCCCAAGCGGGCCGCGGTTCGTGCCGACGTGGCATACGAGTGACCCGTCATGAGCGCGGTGATCGCCGCCGCCCACGCACGGCCCGCGTCGGAGTCGTACGGTAGGCCGTTGGCCATGAGGAGCGCGCCGAGGTTCGCGTAGCCGATGCCGAGCTCGCGGAACATTCGCGAATTCTCAGCGATCTTCTCGGTCGGATAGTCGGCATTACCGACGATGATCTCCTGCCCCGTAAACAGCACCGCCACAGAGGCCTTGAAGCCCTCGACGTCGAACGACCCGTCCTCGTCGAAGAACTTGAGCAGGTTCAAGCTCGCCAGATTGCACGCCGAGTTGTCGATGTGCATATATTCCGAACATGGGTTGCTGCCGTTGATGCGTCCGGTGTTGGGGGCGGTGTGCCACCGGTTGATGGTCGTGTCGAACTGCATCCCCGGGTCGGCGCACTCCCAGGCCGCGTGAGCGACCTGCCGGAACAGGTCACGGGCCTTGACCGTGCGGATCACCGAGCCGTCCACTCGAGCGGTCAGATCCCAGTCGGTATCGTCGAGCACCGCCTGCATGAACTCGTCGGTGACGCGTACCGAGTTGTTGGCGTTCTGGTACTGGATCGAATGGATGTCGGCACCGTCGAGGTCCATGTCGAACCCCGCGTCTCGAAGCACGCGCGCCTTGCGCTCCTCGAGCGCCTTACACCAGATGAAGTCCTCGATGTCCGGATGATTTGCATCGAGGATGCACATTTTTGCGGCGCGGCGCGTTTTTCCGCCGGACTTGATCGTGCCGGCCGACGCGTCCGCCCCGCGCATGAAGCTGACCGGCCCCGAAGCCGTGCCGCCGCCCCGCAACAGCTCGTGGGAAGAACGGATCCGCGAGAGGTTCACCCCGGCGCCCGACCCGCCCTTGAAGATGATCCCCTCTTCCGTGTACCAGTTGAGGATCGAGTCCATCGAGTCCTCTACAGCAAGGATGAAACACGCGGACCCTTGCTG
>JBOGGB010000465.1:0-3884 GCA_050743605.1 Acidimicrobiales bacterium | reverse complement strand
AGGGCCGCCAGGATGCTCGTCGTCGTGCTCGTGCTGCAGGCGGTCGTGGGCTACACGCAGTACTTCACCCATCTCCCTGCTGCGCTCGTCGAGGTGCACGAGCTCGGTGCGACGGCGCTCTGCATCGGCGCCGTCCAGTACTTCCTCGCCCTCACCCACCACGCGGCCGAGGAAGCCGCCGTGCGATTGCGCGCGGTTCCCGACTTCGCAGGAGGCGGCGCCCGCGCGGCTGCAGTGTTGGGGCCTGCACCTGACGCGGCTGAGGGCACGACGGCGGTACGTTCCTGACGCGGGTCTGGACGGCGCTGGTAGCGTGCGCGGAGTCTCGGGAGGGACCGCGCCCCCATCGTCTAGCGGCCCAGGACGCCGCCCTTTCAAGGCGGTAGCACGGGTTCGAATCCCGTTGGGGGCACCGCAGCAGATCCGTGCCGTGAGCTGGCTCCGTGCTTCGCCTGCGGCAGGCAAGGCCCGAGGCGCTACTGCGCCCACTGGCACGCGGGGAGCGCTGCCGGCACGTGGCTCACACCAGCCCATCGACCGGCGGTAGCGCCATATCCTCGGACGGGGAGCTGTCGAAACCGTTCTGGCGGCGGTCCGCATCTGCTGGGTGCGTCGACCCTTGCCAGCGCCGACCTCTTGTAGGGATGATGTTCGCGTGCTGAGGACGGATTGACCGTGATCGGACGGATCCTCTCGCGGCGTTGGCCTGCGCGCCGTGGCGACCGCACGCCGCTCCTCTTCTCCCCGTCGACCACCTCGAAGGCGGGCCAGCGCCGGGGATCTCGTCGACCAGCTCGAGTCGCAGCGATAATGTGTCCCGCCCGTCCGCGCGCGGGCGCGGCACGATCCTTCGCGTCGCCCGGCGCCCTGGGACGCCACAGGGTGCGTCGAGCTCGGGTGCTCGCCGGTCTGCGGACGTCCGGCGCGTTCCTCGCCGTCGCCCTCGTGTGCTCCGGAATGGCCACGATCGCGTCCCCGAGCGGCGCCTCGCCAACGAGCTCGGGCGGCTGGGGCGCCCCGACCATGATCGATCCGGGCGAGATCGGCGGTGGCCTCAACTCCGTGTCGTGCGCATCGCCGACTTTCTGCGTCGCGGTCGACGGGGACGGCAACGGCGTAGGAAGCGCGCTCACGTACAACGGCCACGGCTGGTCGTCCGCCAAGAGCATCGACCCGCACGGCGGCGGGATCAACTCCGTGTCGTGTCCCTCCCAGCACTTCTGTGCTGCGGTCGACGCCAACGGGAACGCGCTCCTTTACGACGGCCACGGCTGGTCGGCGCCGGCTCGGATCGACGCCGGGGCAACGGGTGGGGAGAATTCCGTCTCGTGCGCCTCGGCTAGCTTCTGCGTCGCCCTCGAGTACGACGGTGACGCGCTGGTCTACGACGGCCGCCATTGGTCCGCGCCCGACGCCGTCGGCCCGGGCGACAGTTTCAACGCCGTGTCGTGCCCAGCGACCTCCGCCTGTGTCGCCGTCGAGCCGGATGGCGACGCCTTGACCTACTCAGGCAAGGGATGGTCGGCCCCAGTACCTTCCGGGACCGGCGGGACCTCGACGCTCTCCGTCTCGCTCTCGTGCGCGACGACCCGCTATTGCATGGCGATAGACAACGAAGGCGCCGCCACGGTCGACGAGAGCGGTCGATGGACTCCCAGGACCGAGATGGATCACATCGACCTCGGCGTGTACGTGTCCTGCGGTGCGCCCGGGTTCTGCATGGCCGTGGACGGCAAGGGGAGGGCGGCCGACTTCGAGAAGGGTCGCTGGTCCAACCCGGTCGCGGTCGACGCGAACGGCGGAGGGCTGGCGTCGGTGTCCTGCCCGTCGGCGGAGTTCTGTGCGGCCGTCGACACCAACGGCAACGCGCTCGTGTACAAGCACCGCGCCCCGGGGCTGACCCCGAAACCACCCGCCTCGAGCGGCACTTTCAGCGTCAGCGGCGCGACGAGCGGCAGCTGGAAGCTCTTGCTCGCCAACGAGTGCGTGCTCTATGCCGTCGGCGACGGCGCGGCGGTGCAGCTTTCTGGGACCGCGGTGTCCGCGATCGGCTTCAATACTGATTCACCCGGTCCGGACCTCGTGATCGAGATGCTCGGGGGCAAGGTACCGAAGAGCACCGTCGACTTGGCCACCACGAGGAGCTTCCTCGTCCAGTTCACCTCATCTTCCCCGAGCTCGTGGGTCGCCGGCTTCGACGGTGGGCATCACGGCTCCGGGACCCTCATGGAGGCCTCGGGTGGGCTGTCGGGCAAGCTTCGAGCGCAGCTCGTAGCCAACGAACGGGACGGCGGGACGGTGACGGTGAACGCGACGTGGAATTGCGATCCGGGCGGCAAGGTGGGCAACACAAGGTGACCGCGCTCCACCATGGCTTCCCGCGACCCCGGACTGCCCCGCGCCCTGCGGCAGTCGCGACGCCGGCGAATCGGGGCCCGGGAGATCGGCGCTCCGAGGCGTCGGCGCGTGGCCGGTCGGTCGCGACGAACGATCCGGAGGTCCTCGAGGTGGAGCGGAACAAGTGAAGTTCGGACAGTTCGCCAAGATTGCAGCATTCACCCTCGGCACGTCGCTCTGCGCCGCGCTGCTCGCGTCCCCGAACGCGCAGGCCGGCACGTCCAGCAATCAGATCGAGGTCGAAGGCCCTGCGCACTGCACGTCACTCGAACGGAGCGCGCTCTTGGACGCCACGACCAAGATCACCGTCAGCGGTACGAACCAGAACGGCACCACCGCAACCTGGACGACTGGTCCGGCTCAGATCCGCCTCGGGTCGTACGTGGCTGTCGGGTTGGGACCACGGACACTTCGGTGCCGGGACGCTCGGAGAGTCCGCCGGTGCCAGGTCGGGGACGATCCAGGCGACGATGACCCCGTCCCCGCGAGACGGAGCAGGGTCGGTGACCGTGAGGGCCACTTGGAGCTGCGGCCCGAGCGGCGGTCGTACATTCGGCCCGTGACGGCCCGGCCCGGACGACATGGCGGCGGAGGATGGGAGCGCAGTAGTGCCCGCCGACCTTGGCGAGCGAGCGTGCGGTCGACCGTTGCGGCGGCGCACCGGCCGCGGGTCGCTCAGTAGCAGACGGGCTGGACGCCGATCGCAGCGTCGAGTGGCACGACGTAGGTTGCGCCGGTGAGATTGCGCACGCTGGCGAACGAGCCTGGCGTCTTCGAGTAGCCGCCGGTCGAACCGCTCACGTACGTGCCGCCGTCGTAAAGGAAGTAGCCGGAGTACGTCTTTTCGAGCGCGTACTCGCCGTTCCAGTTGTAGACGCCGATGCAGCCCCAGTTGTTGCCGTACGCCAGGTCGGGGACGATCACCGTGATCCGCGGCCCCTGGCTGCCGAGGCAGGTGACGATCACCGTGTTGTTGGTGATCTGCACGAGCGGTGAATGCTTCGCCGCTGGCACGTAGGCTCCAAACGAGATCGGTGCATGCCCCGGTGGATACAGGGTCACCGTGACCGTTCCCCACCACCACCAGTTCGTCGTCTTGAAGGCACCGTCTGGATGATCCGTGGTGGTCCAGGTCGCGGTGGTGTCGTTCTGGTTCGTACCGCTGACGGTGATCTTGGTCGTGGCGTCCAAGAGCGCGCTCCGTTCGATTGACGTGCAGTTCGCAGGGCCTTCGACCTCGATCTGATTGCTTGACGTGCCGGCCTGCGCGCTCGGGGACGCGAGCAGCGCGGCGCAGAGCGACGTGCCGAGGGTGAGTGCTGCAATCCGGGCGAGCTGTCCGAACGTCACGTGTGCCGCCTCTCTTCGAGGACCTCCGGATCGTTCGTCGCGACCGACCGGCCACGCGCCGACGCCTCGGAGCGCCGATCTCCCGGGCCCTGATTCGCCGGCATCGCGTCGGCCGCAGGGCGTGGGGCAGTCCGGGT
>JBOGGB010000464.1:0-6250 GCA_050743605.1 Acidimicrobiales bacterium | reverse complement strand
TGTCAACCCCGTGGGAGGTGTCAACCCCTTCGGCGGTGTCAACCCCGTGGGAGGTGTCAACCCCGTGGGAGGTGTCAACCCTTTCGGAGGTGTCAACCCCTTCGGAGGTGTCAACCCCGTCGGCGGTGTGAGCCCCTTGGGAGGTGTGAGCCCCGTCGGCGGTGTGAGCCCCATGGGAGGTGTGAGCGAAGGCGGTGTCAGCTTCGCGGATGTCTTCACGCTGACCTGCCCACCGCCCGATGCGCTGACGTTGCCCGCGGACCCGCTCCCGTGGATGCTGCCGCCGTCGCTCGAGAATGTGGCGTTCAGCGAGGCGTGCCCGCTGCTCGGCAGTGTGGCCCCAGGTGTCGTGTCGCTGGCCAGCTGGGCATGGACCGCCGCCGGCGAGGCGGATGCCGCGCCGAACAGGCCTGCGAGCATCGCACCCCCGGTTGCGGCACCCAGGCCGCCCACGACCAGCGCGGCGGCAATGCCGTAGCGCCGGACTGACGGGCCGGAGCGACCGCGCATGTCGAGCGCCCGCCGCAGTGCAGCTCGCTGGCCGCCGCCCGCTTCGTGTTCGTGCATACAGCCTCCTTTGCTCGAAGGCCCGCCCTCCAGCCGCCGGCGCGCGCCAGCGCGGGCTATCGGAAGGAGAACGGCGGAAGCCAGCTGACCTTTCGGTAACAACGAGCCGAGGAGCCGAGGCTCACGGTGGGTGAGGCCCCGGCGTTCCAGTCGGCAGCGTCCACGACGTTCGCCGCGGGAACCGCCGACACCTTCACCGTCACCACCACGGGCTACCCGGCTCCGAGCATCTCGGAGTCCGGGCGGCTCCCGAGAGCGGTGACCTTCGCCACAGAGGGCAACGGGAAGGCCGTCCTCTCCGGGACGCCGACCACATCAAGACCGCGCACCTACACGCTGGAGCTCACCGCGTGGAACTGGGCCGGAACGCCGGTCACCCAGCGTTTCAGGCTCACGGTGAACTGACCTTTCCGCAGACGCTACGTGCAGGTACCCACCGTGCTCGGTGTCACCGGGACGCCGGCGAAGCCCTGCAGCTCCAGCCACCCGGCCGATGCGATCGTCCATCCGGTCGATGTGCAGGACTGGACCGCCTTGGTCCGCGACGACACGATCGCCCTGAGCGGCGAGAGGTAGGACGCGGCCTTGCCGAGCGCCTGGGAGATCCGGTGCTCGCCGAGCACCTGGAGGATGGCCTCGAACAGCTTGTTGCCGGGGTAGTCCTTGGCGTCGCCCACGATCGCCCGCGCGGCGAAGCTCGCCTCCACCGCGTCCTCCAAGAGGTCCTCGTTGTTGCGTGTGACCGCCTGGTAGGCGATGCGCGCCTTGGTGGCGGCGTCACACACGGTCTCGGCGCCCGGGGGCGTCGGGCAGACCCGGATGTTCCCGCCGGTCGCGTAGGCGTCGGCCACCTTGGCAGCGGCCGCCAGGCACGCTGTGTTCTTCGGGGCCCAGCAGGTGTTGGTCCAGGCGCCGGCTGTCTTGTTCGTCGTGGGGATGAAGGCCCGCTGTTCGACGGCCTCCTTCTGCCAGGCCGCCACCGTGGCGACGTAGTCCCTCCCGGCGTCGGCAACGTCCTTGCGCAGGTCCGCCATGGCCTTCACCAGGTCCTTGAGCGGTCCCACGACGGCCTGGACGGCATCACTCGCGATGGCGTAGACGTAGCCGGCGGTGGTCCCGTTCAGGCTGTCGCGGAAGCCGGCGTCGAGGGCGAGGAGCTGGGCCTCGGTCGCGCTCGAGGCGTTCGCGATCTGGCCGGCCTGCGCGACGAGGTCGAGCGGAGACGGCGGCGTCGGCTTGCTGGCGCCTGCGGGCACCCCGTGCGCGCCAGGCGCGGCGACGACGAGGGCGAGGGCGATCCCACAGGTGATTGCTCCCGCGCCGACCCGTCGAAGTTGACGGAGCCTCCAACTCCTCGGCCGTCCGGCCGCCATGTGGTCCCTCCGAGGTGCGCCGGTATCCGCCCCGGCTCATGCGAACGAGTCGAAGGGTATCGGTGCCCCTGCCCAGGGTCAACGGTCGCGCCCCTGGCCGCGGGGGCCGAACCTCCTACGCCCGGGAGTGGTCCCCGGTCGCCGACGTTCCCGCGGGAACGCCGGGCGGCCCGGACTTTGGAGCGAGTGGAGGGGAGGCCAACCACGGCTCGACTCGCTCGAGGGCTGCGGCGACCCGGAAGACGGTGACGTCGTCGTAGGTGCGCCCCACGATCGAGAGGCCGGTCGGGATGCCGTCCTTCGATCGGCCGGAAGGGACGCTCATCACCGGGCAGCGGCTCGCGATGTTGAAGGGGATCGTCATCACCACGTCCCACCAGTCCTGCACCGCGACCCCGTCGACGTCGAGGGGGACGTCCGTCGACCACTCGGCCGGGAACGCCGGGATGCCGAAGGTGGGGCAGACCAGCGCGTCGACACGCTCGAGTAGCGCGCCGAGCGGCCGATAGAGCTGGCCCTCGAGGGCGAGGCCGGCGACGAAGTCGGACTTCTGGAGCTTCTCGGACTCCTCGTACGATCGTCGTGCGTACGGCGTGAGCTCGTCGCGATGCGCCGCATAGATCCCGCCGAGCGAGGTGCCGAAGATCGTGCCGAGGTGCGCGCGGCCCGCCTGCTTGATCGTCGCGAGCTCCCAGGGGAGCTGCGCCTCCTCCACGACTGCACCCGCCGACTCGAGGAGCCCGACGGCTGCGCGGGCGTTCGTGGCGACGTCGGCCGCCACGCGGAAGCACCCGAGATCCGAGGAGAACGCGATCCGCATCCCTTTGATCGACTCGAGCTGCTCGGGGATCACCAGCTTGGGCCGGATCGACACGACGTCGGAGGGGTCTGGGCCCGCGATGACGTTCTCGAGCAGCCGGCAGTCTGCGACGGTCCGGGCGAGCGGGCCCTCGTGCGAGTAGTGGTCGAGGTTCACGACCTCCACCGCGGGCACCCGGCCGTAGGGGGGCTTGAAGCCGACCACTCCGCAGAACGACGCCGGGATGCGGATCGACCCGCCGATGTCCGAGCCGGTCGCGAGCGTCGTGGTGCCCGCGGCGAGCGCTGCGCCAGAGCCCCCACTCGAGCCGCCGGGACTGTAGGCCGGGTTCCACGGATTGCGCGTGACGCCCCAGAGGTGAGACCAGGTGAACGAAGCGCAGGAGAACTCCGGCGTCGTCGTGCGCACGTGGACGATGCCGCCGGCGTCGAGGATCCGCTGCACGAAGACCGCGGTCTCCTGGGCGACCTGGTCGCGCAGGGGCACGGAGCCGCGGGTGCGGCGTTGGCCGGCGATCGGCGTCTCCTCCTTGACGGCGACGCAGATCCCCTCGAGGGGACGCGCGGTTCCTTCGGCGTAGCGTCGCTCCGCTGCGCGCGCCTGGGCGCGGGCGTCGTCGTAGAAGGTCTCGGCGAAGGCGTTCACGACGGGCTCCACTTGCTCCGCGCGGAGGATCATCGCGTCGAGGAGCTCGACAGGGGAGAGCTTGCGAGCCCGGAACAGCTCGAGCGCATCGACGGCGCTGGTGTAGGCAAGGTCCTCGGTCATGCGCTCACGCCCCCTCGGGCCATCCGGCCATCCGGCCATCCGGCCATCCGGCCATCTTGGGGTCAGTTCCGCTCGAAGGTCAAGGAGCGACACTCTGCGCTGAGCGCTCGCGTTCCTGCGTCGTACTGCGACCGTTCCCCAGTGATGGACCCGCACCGTGCCGGTCTCCAAGGTCCTCGCTCAGGCAGGCAACGAGTCGAAGGGAAGTACGATGGCTCTCATGGACGAAGTGGAGCGCCAGCGCTTCTTGGAGACGTTGCGGAGCGACGAGCAGTTCCGCTCCGCCGTCCGTCGCGAGCTGGAGCTCGAGCAGCTCCACGAGCTCCCGGGTCAGATCGTCCATCTCACCAACGCCGTGAACGCGCTCGTCGACGACCAGTCCGAGCTTCGTCGAGCGGTCCTCGCGCTCGTCGACGACCAGGCCGAGCTTCGCCGAACGGTCCTCACGCTCGTCCGGAACCAGCAGGAGCTTCAGGACAATCTGCGAGAGCTCATCGGACTGGTCGGTCAGTCATTGCGCAGCACGAGTGAGGGATTCGAGCGTTTCGACCAACGGCTGGGGGGCCTCGAAGAGAAGGTGGGGGGCCTCGAAGAGAAGGTGGACCGCGGCTTCACCAGAACCTCGGCACACTTCGACCAGGTCCACGCGGCACTCGTAGAGCTGAGGAACGATCTCGGGAGGTAGCTTCCTTGCCGGTGTTCACCACGGCGGCACCCAGCGGGCGGACGCCCTACGGGGACGATGGGGCTAGTGCGACGTGAAGATCGCGAGCGGAAGGTACGCCGACACCACCCAGTTCGGGGCGTCGACGACCTCGGTGATCCGAAGACCGGCGGCCACGGACGCGAGCACGTAAGCCTCGGAGGGCTCGATGCCGTAGCGCTCGGTCGTCCAGTCGACGAGCGCCCGGGTGGCGTCCCTCGCCGCAGCCATGAGGTCCGGCCCCACGCCCATCGTCACGTACCACTCGCCGTCGTCGCATCCCGGGTGCAGGGGTCCCCGGACGAGGAGTTGCGGCGCCGGGAGCGACCGGCCCTTGTGGAGGTGCAGGCGGAACGCGACGTCGAGCGGGCTCTCGATCGCGGTGAGACAGACCTCTCCGTCGCCCATCGCCGAGTGCCCGTCGCCGATCGACACCATGGCCCCGGCCACCTGCACGGGTAGGAAGAGCCTCGACCCGGCGACGACGTCGCGGCAGTCGATGTTGCCGCCGAAGTGCCCCGGCGGCCCGATCGGCGCCGGCGCCTCCACGTCGGGGCAGACTCCGATCGTGCCGGGGAACGGGCGAAGCGGGATCTTGGCGATGTCGCCGAAGCGCGCGTACTTGCTCGAGGGGGCACCGAGATCCCACACGTAGAGGTACGGGTCGGGGAAGTCCTCCGCGAGGAGGCCCCCGCCGGGGATGAGCGCCGTGAACCCCCACCCTCGGTGGTGGGCCGAGAGCACCTCCACCTCCACCGTGTCGCCCACCTCCGCGCCCGCGATCTCGACGGGACCGAGCAGCGGGTAGAGCCGAGAGAAGTCCATGCTCGAGATGTCGTCCGCCGTCGAAGAGGGGCCGAGCTGGTCGTCGGTGATCTCCCGCAGGGTCGCGTGCACCTCCGCGCCGTCCTCCACCACCGCCACAGGCGAGAGCGTCGGGTCCCAGAGATGGTGCGGCGGGCAGTCCGAGATGTCCGTCGCCCTCAGGTTCGGTGGTCGGGTCGCCTGCTGCATGCCCCCTGGCTCCTCCGATGTCTTCGCGCCGGCTCTGGCGCCACCGATCGCCGCGTGCTCGCATCTGGTTCCGCGACGCATCCACCGTACCCCGGTGACGGTGGAGTCCGAGCCCGGGACGCCGACGAGGTCGTCTGGATGCGCTGTACGGGTTTGTACGGAGTTGTCCGGACCCCCACCTCTCGGCCGCCTCGATCGGTACTGTCATGGGGCGCCGCCTACGAGAGGGGGCCACGACCCCGTATGCCGGAGAGGTGGGTGCCCGAATCCCGGCGACCACATCCTTGTCCTTGTCCAAGAGGAGATTGCGTTGAGCATGACGATGATCGGCGAGGGTTCAGGGAGCGGACCGTCATGAGCCGCGAGCCGTGCCGTTGCGGGACCCGATTCCTCGCCGCACCCGCCTCCCTCGCCCTGGTTGCGGCGGCGTGCGCTCTCGGCCTCGCCACCTTGATCGCAGTTGCGCCCGCCGGCGTTGCCGCCGCGGCCCCGAAGGGACCGCGGGTCAGTATGCAGGCGTGCGCCAACGCCAAGGGCGAGCTCGCGTGGGCCCAGATGGTGTCGCAGCCCAGCCCCGGGTTCGGCGCGCCGATCTACGTCGACGTGACGCTCTTGTGCGTGAGCGCCGCCGGCGCATCGGTGACGGCGGTGACGGACGCACCCGTGTCGTTCAGCGTCTCGCCTCCCGGCGTCGTCACGCTGCGCCCGCCCGCCGAGACGACGACGGACGCCAGCGGCGCGGCCGTCGCCGCCCTCGTGGGCACGCGTGCCGGCACCGCCCAGGTGCGCATCGAGGTCTCCGACGGGGGCGCCTGTGCCCGGGACTTCTCGGCCGCCGGCTGCCAGGTGACCGTCCCCGTCGTGATCTCCGCCGACGGCGACCTCGTGTCGACCTCGAAGACGCCGACTTCGCCCGAGCAGCCGACTTCGCCCGAGACGCCTCCGATCCCGCCCAAGGCCGACGGTATCCTTCCGCCGCGGTATCCGGCCCACAACGCGCCGTTC
>JBOGGB010000463.1:0-1916 GCA_050743605.1 Acidimicrobiales bacterium | reverse complement strand
GGGCACCTTGGGCCGCACTGTCGTCCGATCGTCACTGAACTGCAATCGGTGTCATAGCTAATCCATAGGGACATCGGGAAAGATGGAGAGCGTGATCAGACCAACCACTGACGCGCCGCTCGTGCTGGAGTCCTGCCACAGCACGTGGATCTTCGACACCGAGCGCATGCGCTTTCGCCGCGTCCTGAAGGGCCTCGAGCTCGATGCCCGGCAGGCCTCGACGGCGTGGCGGCCCTACTACGGGCTGGAGCTGGACTCACTGTCGGAGTCGTTCGTCGTCCTGTTGAACCCTGAGGGCACGAGGCTGCTGCGCTCCTGGCGGCACGTCGACCACTGCCCGCAGTGCGGCGGTGAAGCCACCGCCGAGCTCTCGCTGGACGAGCTGCGGAGCGCGGCACTCAGCTGAGCTCGACAGGGATCGACCCGGCTGCGTCCCGGCCGGGGCCCGGGGAGCTGGATAGGCTCTCGCGAAGTGGACCGACGTGATCTCGACCGCCTCTTGGGCCTGCTTGGCCAGTGGGAAGGTTCTGACCTCCACCTGAAGGCCGGCGTCGTCCCGCGAGTCCGGATCGATGGCGAGCTGCGGCAGGTGACCAGCGAGCCGAAGTGCACCCCCACCGACACGCAGGCGCTCGCCCGGGCGATCATGCCCTCAGAGGTCGCGGCCCAGTTCGATCACCACCGCGAGGCGGACTTCGCCTACTCGGTGTCCGGGGTCGGGCGCTTCCGCGTGAACGCCTACTACCAGCGGAGCTCGGTGGCGCTCGCGTTCCGCGCGGTCCGGGCCAACCCCGGCTCGATCGACGAGCTCGGCCTGCCGCCCGCGGTCGCCAAGCTCGCGGAGGAACGGCGGGGACTCGTCCTCGTGACCGGTCCGACCGGCTCAGGCAAGACGACCACCCTCGCGGCGATGGTCGACCACATCAACCACTCCCGGTCGTGCCACATCATCACGATCGAGGATCCGATCGAGTACCTCCATTCCGACGCGCTCTCCTCGGTGAGCCAGCGCGAGGTCGGCTTCGACACCGACTCGTTCCCTTCGGCGATGCGCGTCGTGCTGCGCCAGGACCCCGACGTCATCTTGGTGGGGGAGATGCGCGACGTCGAGACGGCCGCCGCCGCGCTGACCGCTGCAGAGACCGGCCACCTGGTGCTCTCGACGCTCCACACGATCGACGCTACCGAGACGGTCAGCCGCGTGGTCGATTTCTTCCCTCCCCACCACCAGCAGCAGATCCGCACCTCGCTCGCCGGCTCGTTGCGCGGCACGGTCGCGCAGCGTCTCGTCCGCCGCACCGACGGCAACGGGCGCCTGCCCGCCGTCGAGGTGATGGTGGTGAACGGCAGGATCCGACAGTGCATCGAGGACGGTGAGCACACGAGCGACATCGCGGACATCGTCACCGACGGCGCCTACTACGGGATGCAGAGCTTTGACCAGAGCCTCGCTGCGCATCTCGAATCGGGGCTGATCTCCTTGGCCGAGGCGCTCGAGATGGCGACCAACCCGCACGACCTGCGGGTCACGCTCGAGCGCCGCGGGCTCGTGCAGGCCGGCCGAGGGTGAGCACGCCCCCCCTGCCCCTCAGGGCCGGCTGATCAGCGCGGCGACCAGCACCCCCGCGACCGAGCCGACGGCGAGCATCACGAAGGGCGATCGCGGGCGCTCGCCTCGACCGACCGCCGCCGTCGCGACCACGATCCATGCCGCGACAAGCGCACCGCCGCCCGCCCACAGCCAGCCCGCGGTCCAGGCGAGGGAGACGAGGACCGCGCTCTTGGTCCAGCGCGGCGCGTCCGAATGATCGCCGAAGAGGCTGCCGAGCGCCCCGAGCGCTGCGCCGATCGCAGCCCAGGCGAGCCAGTCCGCGTGGCCGAGGACGAGGGCGATCGGGAGCAGGGACAGCGCCGCC
>JBOGGB010000462.1:0-2255 GCA_050743605.1 Acidimicrobiales bacterium | reverse complement strand
GGGAGCGCCTGATCAACAGCATGTTCACGCTGTCGGTCTTGGTGGGATGTCCGTTCCCCAGCTGACTCTCGGGACCGTCGTGGCGAATCTCGGCTTCACGGACGTGAGGTTCCCGAACCCGATGCGGGCCGGCGACACGATGAATTCCGAGACAAGGCTCATCTCCAAGCGTCTCTCGCGAAGTCGTGCCAGCCAGGGAATTGTCGAACTCGAGCAGACGGCAAGGAACCAACGAGGCGAAGTCGTAGCCCTGGCAATTGGCTCGGCTCTCGTTCTCTGCTCGCCCGGAGAAAGCAAATGAGTGCGACAGTGGTCGACGAGCAGCAGCGCCAGGCACTTGCCGACAGGTTCGGCCCGCTCGGTCCCTACGAGGTCGAGGTCGATGAGTCGTTGGTTGTTCTCGCTGATGATGGTGCCAGGCTTGCCACCACGTTGGCGCGCCCTCAGCTCGAGGGCAGGGTCCCGGCCGTGCTGGAGCGCACTCCGTACGGCCGCTCGCCGCTGGCCCCGGACGCGACGGGGTTCAGCCCGGACGCGATCGTGTGGGCCTCCTACGGATACGCCTGCGTCATGCAAGACACACGCACCACGACCTCCTACTTCGCTGAAGCCGCAGATGGCGCCGCAACGGTCAGGTGGATCGAGGCGCAGCCCTGGTTCGACGGGTGCCTCGGCGTGACCGGCTATAGCTACCTCGCGTTTACCGCGCTGGCAACGGCATCGACGCGACCCGGCTGCCTGAAGGCGATCGCGACCTCGGTCTATAGCGCCGACCGTGTCAGCTCCTGGTATCCGGGCGGGACGTTCGACCTGCAGCTGGCGATGATCTGGGCGACACTCCAGCAGTCAGGTAGCCAGGAGGCACCGGAAGACGCGTTCATGCACCTTCCGCTGGGGGATGCGGACGTCGCCGTAACCGGGCGCACGCTTGACTTCTTCCAGGAACGACTCGCCTACGGCGCCGGCGACCCGCATTGGAAGCCGCTCGACATGACCCCCGTGCTCGATGACCCGCCAGCCCCGATCCTGCACGTCGGCGGCTGGTATGACTTTCACCGCACCCCGTGCTTCGAAGACTTTGAGCGCCTCAACGCCACAGACGTTCCGCACCGGCTCGTGCTCGGCCCCTGGACCCATGGCGGCGTCGACAACCGCCTGCACATGGAAGAGAAGCTCGCCTGGTTCGATACCCATGTCCGCGGCGAGCAGACCCGTCAGCCCCCGGTCCTGCGCTACCACCGTACCGGGGAGCACGCCGGCTGGGAAGAACTCGACTCCTGGCAGAAGCCATCGACGACCGCGCTTTACGCCGCATCGGACCAACGGCTTCAACCCGGGCCGGCCGCGGGCACCGGGAGTGTCGACTGGACTTATAACCCCGCCGCCCCGACACCCTCAGTCATGCTGACCCTCGGGTTCGATGGCACGGACGTCAGCGGCCCGTTTGACGACAGCGTGCTCGAGGACCGCGCCGATGTGCGCTTCTTCACCACTGATGTTCTCCAGGAGCCGACCGACTGCCTCGGACGCGTCACGGCCCAGGCGACACTCTTCTCAGACGCCCCGAGCGCGGACATCTTCATCCGCGTCCTGGACGTGCTCGAGACTGGTGAGACCGTCAACGTAGGGCAGGGCATCCTGCGTGTCACCGACCCGCAGCTGGCGGACGATGGCGTGCCGGTACACGTCGACCTCGGCCCGGTCGCCCACCGGTTCGCTTCAGGTCACCGAATTCGGCTGCTGATCGCCAGCGCCGCACATCCATACTTCAACCGCAACCTCGGCACCGGCGAGTCACCGGTGACCGCCACCAGAATCGTGGTCGCCCATCAAGGCGTCTCGATCGGCGGCGCAAGCGGCCTGCGGGTGAATATGCCGCTCGCGCGCTAGCCTTTACGCCACCCGTCGCACCCGCATCTGCGCTAGGTCTCGAGCGGGACCGCCCCGGTGCTTCGCAGGTACTCCAGGACGGGCGTGACCCCGCGAATGCTCAGCTGCGCCCGCCCGGAAGTACCGGGCTCCCGCCGGCCTGCTCGGCGGGCCGCCGTGCGCGGTGAACGGCTGCGACCGCCCGCATCGCGCGCAGGGCCTGTGACCGCGCACTGGCAGCGGTGGCGGGATTCCGGCCGGCTGCTGCCCCTCGCGGAGTTCACTGTGACGGCTGACCCTGCCTGGCACGGCCACCTGCCGCTGAGGGCATGCGTCATCGCCGCCTACTGCGAGAACCCCGGGCCGGGCACCGAGCACATCAGCTG
>JBOGGB010000461.1:0-3562 GCA_050743605.1 Acidimicrobiales bacterium | reverse complement strand
GACCGACGCCGCGCGCCGCGCAGGGCCCCGGCCAGCGCCCCACGAGACCCCCGATCAGCCCGTCCGGCAAGCCCGTTCCGCCGCCGCCCGGAAGGCCACCCGTCGGGCCGAGCGGCCGTCCCATCCCGCCCCCTCCGGGCATGGGCGGACGTCGACCCCCCTCCCCGGCCGGAGGTCGCCCCGCCTACCCGCCCCGGACCGGAGGACGACCCGCGCCCGGTGGCGGCGCGGGACGTCCGAGCGGCGGCGGTTTCCCGCCACGCAGCGGTGGCTTCGGGCGGGCGGGAGCGCCGAGCAGCCCTCCGGGAGGTCGGGGCGGCCCAGCAGGCCGGCGCCCGCCCCAGCGCCGGGTGCGCCGCCGCCGGCGCAACTTGGAGGAGCTCGAACCGACGCAGCTCACGATGTACACCCCGTCGACGGCGCCGGTTCCCGACGGCGAGATCATCGTGGAGCGCGGGTCGACCGCACGCGATCTCGGTCCGAAGCTGAACCGCTCCGCGGGGGACATCGTGCGCTTCCTCCTGCTCCAGGGCGAGATGGTGACCGCGACGCAGTCGCTCACCGACGACATGATCGAGTTGTTCGCCGCGGAGCTCGGCGCGCAGGTACGGCTCGTCGACCCGGGCGAGGAGCGCGAAGCAGAGCTGCTCGCCAAGTACTTCGAAGACGAAGACACAGAAGAGGAGCGCGAGGAGGACCTCCGGACGCGCCCGCCCGTCGTCACCGTGATGGGCCACGTCGACCACGGGAAGACCCTCCTGCTCGACCGGATCCGCCAGACGGACGTGGTGGCAGGCGAAGCCGGTGGCATCACCCAGCACATCGGCGCTTACCAGGTGACGTGGCAGGGCCATCCGATCACCTTCATTGACACGCCGGGTCACGAGGCGTTCACCGCGATGCGTGCACGCGGGGCCGAGGTGACCGACATCGTGGTGCTAGTCGTCGCCGCGGACGACGGGGTGATGCCCCAGACGGTCGAGGCCATCGACCACGCCAAGGCGGCCGACGTCCCGATCGTCGTCGCCGTCAACAAGATGGACCGGCCCGACGCCAATCCCGACCGTGCGCTGCAGCAGCTCGCCGAACGCGGGCTGGTCCCCGAGGCGTGGGGCGGCGACACCATCGTGGTCAGGGTCTCGGCGCTCGAGAGCACGGGCATCGACGATCTGCTCGAGCAGATCACCCTCGTCGCCGAGGTGGAAGAGCTCATGGCGAGCCCCGAGGGCAGGGCGCGCGGCGCCGTCCTGGAGGCCAACCTCGAGGCTGGCCGCGGTCCGGTCGCGACGGTGATCGTGGAGTCGGGGACCCTTCGGGTCGGCGACCCCATCGTGGCCGGCGCGGCATGGGGTCGGGTGAAGGCACTCGTCGACGACCGCGGCGACCACGCGAAGGAGGCGCTGCCCTCCATGCCGGTCCGGGTGCTCGGTTTCTCCGAGCCTCCTCAGGCCGGCGACGAGCTGCGGGTGGCGAAGGATCTCACCACCGCCCGCACCCTCGGAGAGGCGCGGGCGCAGCGCTTCCGGCTGTCGGGGCACCTGCCTGCACCTTCGGCCGCGACGGGCGCGCGGCTGGAGGACCTCTTCGACCAGATCCAGCGCGGCGAGACCGCGACGCTGAACCTGGTCTTGAAGGCGGACGTCCAGGGGTCGCTCGAGGCGGTGACCGAGAGCCTGCGCAAGCTCGAGCGAGACGACGTGAAGCTCTCATTCGTCCATCGCGGGGTCGGTGGCATCACCGAGAACGACGTACAACTCGCACGGGCGTCCAACGCGACGATCATCGGCTTCAACGTCCGGCCGGACCGCCGTGCCCGAGAGCTCGCCGCGCTCTCCGACGTGGAGATTCGCACCTACGAGATCATCTACAAGCTCTTGGAAGACATCGAGGCTGCCATGATCGGCATGCTCGCCCCCGAGACCGAAGAGGTGATCACCGGCGACGCGGAGGTCCGTCAGATTTTCCGCATTCCGAGGATCGGCGCCATCGCCGGGTGCTACGTGCTGGAGGGCACCATCACGCGGGGGTCCAAGGTGCGGTTCCTGCGCGACGGCGTCATCATCTGGCGCGGCACCGTGAATTCGCTCCGGCGGTTCAAAGAGGATGCCCGCGAGGTCCAGGCCGGCTACGAGTGCGGCATCGGTCTGTCGGACTACCAGAACCTCGAGGAGGGTGACGTGATCGAGACCTTCGAGGAGCGCGAGATCGCGCGGACCTGAGGCCCGGATGCACCCAGGCCGCGATTATCCGCGCGCGCTGCGCGTGAACGAGGTGCTCCGCCAGATCATCGGCGAGGAGCTCGAGCGTCTCGCCGACGCGGACGAGCGACTCCGGCTCCTCACGGTGACCTCTGTCGACGTGAGCGCGGACCTTCGCGCCGCCACCGTCTTCCTCGCCAGGATGGGGGAGGAGCCCGCAGCGGCACTCGAGGAGCGCCGCGGGCAGATCCAGCGGGCGGTCGGGCGCCAGGTCCGCATGAAGCGGACGCCACGGCTCCAGTTCGCGATCGACCCCGCGGTGAGCGAGGGGGAGCGGGTCGAGGAGATCCTCCGCCGCCTGGGGGCCGAGCGGGCGGCCCGGGGAGCGAGCGGCGACCACGCGGCGCAACCTCCGGCGGGCGAGGATCTTCACCCGTGACCAAGAGCGTGCCCTCGGGACCGACGGGGCTCGTAGTGGTGGACAAAGAGGCGGGTTGGACGTCGCACGACGTGGTCGCGCGCGTCCGGACCGTCTTCGCCCAGCGGCGTGCGGGCCACTCGGGCACGCTCGACCCCGACGCCACCGGCGTGCTGCTCGTGGGGCTCGGACGAGTCACCCGTGTGCTGCGCTACCTCACGGCTCTCGGCAAGGAGTACACCGCGGAGATCGTTCTCGGGAGCGCGACCGACACCCTCGACGCGTCGGGAGCCGTCGTCGCCGAGTGGGACATGTCCGCCGTCACGCTGAGCGAGGCGCGTGCCGCAGCTGCCGGGTTGACCGGGCTCGTCCAACAGGTGCCGCCGATGGTGTCTGCCGTCAAGGTGGGTGGCCGGCGGCTCTACGAGCTGGCGCGTCTGGGAGTGGTAGTCGAGCGCGCGCCCCGCACCGTCCGCGTGGATCGCTTCGACCTCGAGGCCTCCGACGAGCCCGGAGTCCTCCGGACGACGGTCGCGTGCTCTTCCGGCACCTATGTGCGCACCCTGGCCGCGGACCTCGGCGCCGCGCTCGGCGGCGGAGCCCACCTCCGCCACCTCCGGCGCACCCGCGTCGGGTCCTTCACCGCCGGCGAGGCACAGCCGGTCGGCGCACTCGACGCGTCGTCGTTGCGCTCGCCTGCCGATGCGCTGCGCGACCTCGACCGGGTGACCGTCGGTCCTGACGCCGTCCAACTCGTCGCCGTCGGACGCCCCCTCGACAAGGTGCCGCTCGGCGCGACCGGCGACGGCCCCTGGGCGCTCGTGGATCAGACGGGGAGGCTGCTCGCCGTCTACGAGCGCACAGTCGGGCATCGCATCCGCCCGGCTGCGGTGCTCGTGGCGCGCTGAACGGCCGCAGCCGCGCGCTCGTTCGCGCGCTTGCGTCG
>JBOGGB010000460.1:0-2013 GCA_050743605.1 Acidimicrobiales bacterium | reverse complement strand
CGGAAGCACGCCGCCGTGGTGGGCCATCCCCGTCATGGCGGCGGCCATCGCGTGCTCGCGGATGCCGTAGTACAGCTGGCGGCCGTCCGGGTGCTCGGGTGACTGACGCTCCCCGTCGTCGAGCTTCACGCCCGTGTTCCCGGTGAGATCGGCCGCGCCCGCGACGATGCCGGGGATGAGCTCGGCGGTCGCGTTCACGCAGGCGTTCACGGCCTTGCGGGTGGCGACCATCGACCCGGCGTCGAACGGGGGCAGCTTGCGCTCCCAGCCCGCGAGGCCACGGCCGGCCCACGCGGCGTCCCACGCGGCGCGATCGCCGTGCCACCGATCGAGGCGACCCTCCCACTCGGCGCGCATCGCCTGCCCGCGTGCGATGGTGCGCCGGTAGAGCTCGACCACCTCGCCGGGCACCCAGAACGTCTCGTCTGGTGGCAGCCCGAGGATCGCCTTGGTCTCCCGGATCTCGTCTTCCCCGAAGGGGTCGCCGTGCGCCTTCGCGGTGTCGGTCAGGTGCGGGGAAGGCCATCCGATGTGACTGCGCAACATCACGAGGGAGGGCTTGTCCTCCACCGCCATCGCACGGCGGAGCGCCTGCTCGATGGCCCCGGTGTCGTTCGCGACCTCGCCGACGTCGTCGACGTCCCAGCCGTAGGCGCTGAAACGTTCGGCCACGTCGTCGTCGTACGCGAGCTCCGTCGGCCCGTCGATCGAGATGTGGTTGTGGTCGTAGACGTAGACGAGCCGCCCCAGCCCGAGGTGGCCCGCGAGCGAGGCCGCCTCGTGGCTGATGCCCTCTTCGAGGCAGCCGTCTCCGCAGACGACGAAGGTGTGGTGGTCGACGAGCTCCGGCCCGAAGCGCGCTCGGAGGAAGCGCTCCGCGACTCCCATGCCGACACCGTTGCCGAAGCCCTGACCGAGAGGGCCGGTGGTGACCTCGATCCCGGGCGCGTGGCGCTTCTCGGGATGCCCCGCGGTACGCGAGCCCCACTGCCGGAACGCCTTCAGGTCGTCGAGGGTGAGCCCGTACCCGCACAGGTAGAGCATCGAGTACAGCAGGATGGACGCATGCCCGTTCGACAGGACGAACCGATCTCGGTCCGGCCATGCTGGATCGCTCGGGTCGTGGCGCATGACCTTCGTGTACAGCACGTGCGCGAGCGGCGCGAGCGCCATCGCCGTGCCCGAGTGCCCCGAGTGCGCACGCTCCGGCGCGTCCATCGCGAGCCCGCGGACGACGTTGATCCCGAGCTGCTCGAGGTCGGCGCCCGTCGGCGGGCCGGGGGAGGACGGCGGGACGGGGCGGGGCGGGCGGGGCGGCTCCTCGGGGACGGCCGGGTCAGGGGGCATGCAGCCCAACATACCCAGTACCGTCCAGGGGGTGTCGCTGCCGTTGCAGGTCCCGCCCAACTGCGACCTCACCCTCGGCATGGTCTGCGCGGACAAGTCGCAACCGGGCCGCACGGTCTGGCGGGTACAGGCTCACGAGCGCTTCGCGAACCCTGCGGGCGTCGTCCAGGGCGGGTTCGCCGCCGCGTGCTGCGACTCGGCCATGGCCGCCTCCGTGGTGACCTTCGTGCGCGGCCGCCCGGTGCGCGTGGCGAACTCCGAGATGAAGGTGAGCTTCCTGAAGCCGGTCCGGGTCGGCGCACGGCTCGTCTGCGAGGCGGAGGTCGTCTCGGGAGGCGCGCGCGTCGCGTTCGTCGAAGCGACGCTTCGCGGCGAGGACGACGTCGCAGTCGCCCGTGCGACCTCCACCTACCTCATCTCCGACCGCAACTGAGGAGGAAGGGGGACCGCCGTGGAACTGGCCGAGCCGGGAACGCTTGGCTTCGACACCGAGCGCCTACGGAGACTGACGTGGGCTGTCGAGCGCGACGTGGACAGCGGCTTCTACGACGGCGCGCAGATCGCGGTCGGCCGAACCGGCCACCTCGTGTGCTCGGAAGCCATTGGCTATGCCGATCGTGCACAGGGCAGACCGCTGCAACGAGACGACATCACCGTCCCGTTCTC
>JBOGGB010000459.1:0-2594 GCA_050743605.1 Acidimicrobiales bacterium | reverse complement strand
ACCTCCACCTACCTCATCTCCGACCGCAACTGACGAGGAAAGGGGGGCCCGTGGAACTGGCCGAGCCGGGCACGCTGGGCTTCGACGCCGAGCGCCTACGGCGATTGACGTGGGCCGTCGAGCGCGACGTGGACAGCGGCCTCTACGACGGGGCGCAGATCGCCGTCGGCCGTGCCGGCCACCTCGTGTGCTCAGAAGCCATTGGCTTTGCCGATCGTGCACAGGGAAGACCGCTGCAACGAGACGACATCACCGTCCCGTTCTCCATCTCCAAGCAGCTCACGGTCGCAGTCGTCCTCAGCTTCGTCGAGCGGGGGCTGCTCTCCCTGTTCCTGCCCGTCGCCGAGGTGATGCCTGAGTTCGGTCAGCGCGGCAAGGGTGCCGTCACGCTGTTCCACCTCCTCACCCACACCGGTGGCATCCAATCGGACCTCGCCCGGTTACCTTTGGACCAGGTGGTCCGCCTCGACGCGTACACCGCGGCGGTGTGCGCGTCGGCTCCCGAAGCGCCTCCCGGCGAGCGCGTGATCTACTCGAAGGCCAGCGCGCACGCGGTCATGGCCTCGATGTTGCAGGTCGTCGATCCTGCGGGACGGACGTTCGAACGCATCGTCGCCGAAGAGGTGCTCGAGCCGCTGGGCATGGGCAACACCACCCTCGGCCCTCCACCCTCGGGCCGGTACGTGGCTCCCGTCGTGACTCGGTACCGCCGTCCGGGCATGTTCACCGAGCAGGAATTCGCCGGCTCTGGACAGCTCATGCTCAGCCCAGGTTCCCAGATCCCCGGGGCTGGCTACACCTCGACGGCAGAGGACTTCTACGTCTTCGCCGACATGCTCCGCGGTGGTGGCGAACGCAACGGCTACCGCCTGCTGTCTCCGGCGATGATCGAGTTGGCAACCCGGAACCACACCGGCGAGATGCCGAGCTCTTTGCTCGACTACGCCCTGCAGTCGCGGAACTGGCTGCCTTGGCCGGCCTACCACGGTCTCGGGTTCTTCCTCCGCGGCACCGCGCTCACGCCTGGCCCCCTGCCGAGCCTCGCAAGCCCCCGCACCTTCGGAGGTTGGGGGGCCGGAACGTCCTGCTTCTGGATCGACCCGGATCGGGACGTCTGCTTCTCCCTCATCACGATCGGAGCCCTCGAGGACACCGACCACCTGCCGAGGACGCAACGGCTGGGCGACATCGTCCTCGGCGCGCTGGTCGAGGCATGAGCCGAAGGGGCGCCTGGGCAGGTCCGGCACGGCTCCGAAGACCTCCGATCGCTCCCATGCAGGCAGCTTGCGCTTGCCACAGGGCAACGCCCCGATGGAGGATTACCTCGTAGGCGCACCGGACGGGCGCACACGGGCGGCCCGAGACGCCCTCACCGAGACCAGCAACGCCAGCGGACCAGCGGGCCGGCACCATGATGAGAGGAGTCTTAAGGCGCGTGGCACGGTTCGGGTTCGGGCGGTCCTCGTCCTCGTCCTCGTCGGACCGCGGCATCCGGCAGAGCGGCACCGACGCGCTCCAGCTCGTCGTCGACTACGTCAAGCAGGAGACGCTCACCCCGCTGAAGGGTCTGGGGCGCTACCTCCTCTTCGGCATCGCCGGCTCGATCCTGCTGTGCGCCGGCCTCGTGCTGCTGCTCGTCGCCTTTCTCCGGGCGCTCCAGGAGCAGACGGGGGGCTACTTCGACGGCACACTGACCTGGGCGCCCTACGTCATCGTCGGGGGGGCCGCCGTCGTTCTCATGGCCCTGGCTGCATGGCGGATTGCCAAGGGGCCGGCCCGGAGGCGGCACCGATCGGACGCCAAGGGGACCAAGCGATGACCGGAGGGCACCCGAGATGAGCATGCGAACGAACGGCCGGCCGATCACCCGAGACGACCTGGAGGCGGCCTTCCGCAAGGTCGTGGGCGACGGCGAGAACGCAGTCGAGTCGGCGATGCCCTCGGCCCTGATCGCAGGAGGCGCCCTCGCGCTCTGCGTGGTGGCCCTCGCGTACGGCGCCGGCAAGCGCCGCGGCCGTCAGAAGTCCCCGGTCGTCGAGATCCGGCGTCTCTAGGCGAGCCGCCGCGCCCGTGGGACGTCTCGTCGACGCCTTGCTGCGTGCGACCGTGCGCGGGGGGTTCCGCCGCGGCCTCGCCGGCGAGCAGCGGGCATGGCTCGTGATCGCCGCCGCGGCCTACGTGCTCCGGCGGGCGCGACGCCCCGACGAGCGCACCGAGCGGATCCGCCTCCGGTCTGCGGACCGCTACCTCGTGACGCTGCAACCGCGGGCGCGGCACCGGCGCGCCGCGGGGCTCGGCCGTCGCAGCGAAGCTCGCAGGGGCGCCGACGGCGGCCCGAACGACGGCGCGGGCGGGAAGGTCGGAGGGGCGAACGACGCGTCCCGGCCACGCCCTGCAACCGCGTAGCGCCGCCGGGTGACTGCGAAAGGTCCCACGAGGGCAGTCGTCGCCGGCGAGCGCGTGCTCCTCGTGGACTCGAAGGACCGGCGGTACCTCTTGACGCTCACGCCCGGGGCCACGTTCCACACCCACGCCGGAGGCGTTGCCCACGACGACGTCATCGGCTGTCAGGAGGGCGAGGTCGTCGCCGGCTC
>JBOGGB010000458.1:0-1849 GCA_050743605.1 Acidimicrobiales bacterium | reverse complement strand
AACGGCATCGACGGCGTGTGCTCGACGGCGCTCGGCGCGGCTGCCGCTGCGCCGGGTCCGGTGGTCGCGCTCGTGGGGGACCTCGCGTTCTTCCACGACCTCTCGTCGCTCGTCTCGGCGACGAGTGCAGAGAGAGGGACCTGCGCGGTCGTCGTCGTCGACAACGGCGGCGGCGGCATCTTCGACTTCCTCCCCCAGGCGGAGGTGCTCGACAGGGCGAGCTTCGAGCGGCTGTTCGCGACGCCCCAGGAGCACGACGTGGTGCGGGCGGCGGAGGGCCTGGGGGCACGGACCGCCGACGTGGGCACGCTGCGCGAGCTGGAGGAGGCGCTGGGGGCGGCGACCCGGGTTCACGGCGTCACCGTCGTGCGGGTGCGCGTCCCCTCGCGTCGGGAGAACGTGGCCGTTCACGAACGCGTGCACGCGGCGGTGGGAGAGGCGCTCGCCGGGCTCGGGGCGTAGTCCGGGCGCACGACGGGATATGGCAGGCTGGTCCGATGCCGGCCCTCTCGGAGGACCTCCGTTTCCGCGGGGTGGTGCACCAGGCGACCGACGAGCGGCTGTGGTCGCGCCTCGACGAGGACAGGCTGACCCTCTACATCGGCTTCGACCCCTCCAACGCCAGCCTGCACATCGGGAGCCTGCTGCAGCTCGCGACGATGCGACGTTTCCAGCTCGCCGGGCACCGGCCCATCGCGCTCGCCGGCGGCGGCACCGGGATGATCGGGGACCCGGGCGGGAGGACGGACGAGCGCCAGCTCCTCGGGCCCGAGCAGCTGGCGGCCCACCTGGAGGGCATCCGCCCGCAGCTGGCCCGGTTCATCGACCTCGACGACGGTCTCGTGCTCGACAACAGCGCGTGGCTCCGCGAGCTGGGCGTCATCGAATTCCTCCGCGACGTCGGCAAGCACTTCACCGTGAACCAGATGGTGGCCAAGGAGGCCGTCCGCACGCGATTCGAGCGACCCGACCAGGGGATCTCGTTCACCGAATTCAGCTACATGCTCCTCCAGGCTTACGACTTCCTCAGGCTCCACACCGACCACGGCTGCGAGCTCCAGGTCGGCGGGAGCGACCAGTGGGGCAACATCACGATGGGCGTCGAGCTCATCCGCAAGATCTCGGGCAAGTCGGCGCACGGCATGACGACGCCGCTCGTCTTGAAGTCCGACGGGACCAAGTTCGGCAAGACGGCGTCGGGGGCCGTATGGCTCGACCCCCGGCTCACGAGCCCCTTCCGCTTCTACCAGTTCCTCCTGCAGGCCGAGGACGCGGTCGTCGGGTCGTACCTGCGCTACTTCACCTTCCTCGCGCGGACAGAGATCGAGGCGCTCGACGCCGAGACCGCCGAGCACCCCGAGCGCCGTGCCGCGCAGCGCGCGCTCGCGCGTGAGGTGACCGTGCTGGTGCACGGCGGTGCTGAGACGCAGCGAGCGGAGCAGGCGTCGCGCGCGCTGTTCAGCGAGGAGATCTCGTCGCTCGACGAGCGGACGCTGCTCGACGTGGTGGGCGAAGCGCCGTCGAGCGAGGTCGCGCGCTCGGCGCTCTTGGGCGGCGAGGTGAGCCTCGTGGACGCGCTCGCCGCGTCGGGGCTCGTGACCTCGCGGGGCGAGGCGCGTCGGACCATCGTGCAGCGCGGCGCCTACGTGAACAACCGCCGCGTCGACGATGCCGAGCGGGTGCTCGGCGCCGAAGACCTCCTGCACGATCGGTACCTCGTGCTGCGGCGCGGGAGGCGTGACCACCACTTGCTCGTCGCCCGATGACCGTGACACGAGCAGCAGGACCAGGAGCAGCAGGGGCCGGAGCGGCAGGGGCCGGAGCGGCAGGGAAGGGGTGATCCGCAGGT
>JBOGGB010000457.1:0-12993 GCA_050743605.1 Acidimicrobiales bacterium | reverse complement strand
CTTCAGGAGCGTAGGGAGATCAGATCCGATGCGACCGCGACCAACTGAGCGAACCGGTTCCAAACGGCGCCAAGGGTGGTTCCTCGCCGGCACCGGCCTGGTCCTCGACGAGGTCACCGCCACGCGGGTGGTCGGTCTCAGGACGGGTGAGGGTAACCGGTGCGGCGCTTAACCAGGGTCGCACTCAGCAGCTGTGGCAGGTGGACATCGAAGACGACCAAGGTCGCCTGGTCGCCCACGGCGAGCTGCGCCTCCAGAACGTCGAACGCGCCCAACCCACCAGCGAGCACGAGGATGGATGCCGGGCATGAACGGCGGGAACACGTCCTCGGCGGCATGGTTCATCACGCTGAGTCCGCGGGCGCGGTGCGGGCTGCGGCGCCACGCGCCCTGCCTCTCTTGGTGAAGTAGTGGCCGATGGCGATCGAGCCCGCGATGCCGAGCACGACCGCGATGACAGGGAGGATCTGGTCGTAGTCGTAGGCGGTGCCATACGTGGTCTGGTGAATGATCAAGGCGGTCACGGCCGACTGGGCGAGGAACAAGGCCGCCCATAGGTGGTTGGTGACGTACATCCCGGCGCGGAAGTCGCGGTAGGTGTTCCACATAGTGTCGAAGTTCGCCATCCCGTCGTGGGTGCCGTCGGTACCGTATCGCTGCGCCATGTAGAACACGAGCGGCTTCGGGGCGAGGACGCACGAGCCCAAGAAGACGAGTCCGACCAGAGCAGTGGTCGCGCAGTCCTTGTAGAGCAACACTTTCGGCGTGGTGCTCCCGACCACCGCGATGACAGCGGAGATAGCGGTGAACGCGAAGATCGCGGCGGAGGCGCCGCTGAACTTGCGGGCCTTCGCCCAGACGGCGAAGCCGCCCACGACGGGGCCGATGCTGCCCACTAGGTAGCTGACCACGTCACTGGCGCCCATGTGCTGAGCGAGATGGAACAGTGCGATGGCGCCGCCGATCTCGATCACCGTGACGACGACGTTGAACCGGATCCCTTTCTGGGCCCGGTGCTCGCTCAGCTCCTTGGCGATCTGATCGTGCACCGTCGGATCGGCGGAAGCCACGTCCAGACGATACGGCCACCTGGGCTCTCTGGCCATCCCTTCGCCGACAACACCTTCTCAGCTCAGGGGAGCTCTCGAACCTCGAGGTTTGGGACGGTGCGCAGAACCTTCCGGACGTGGTGGGCAAGCCTGTTGCATGATGGTCGTTGTCGGCTGTTCACCGGGTGGGCCGTGAGCTCTCGGCATGCGAGGTTGCTGCGATCGCCGGAGTGACGCTCCGGTTGCTCCACCACTTCCCAACGGTTGCATCCCGTGACGATGACTCGCCTAGCGTCCTACCCGGAGAGACGCTGTTCGGGGATGCTCGGCTGGTACCCCTCCCGGAACTGCCAGCCGGCCACGATCGCCACGACCACGATGGGGACGGCGAGGGCGGCGAACGACCAGGCACGCTCCGCGACTCCGCCGAGCACCGCTCCCCCGAGGTAGAGAACCCATACGGATCCGAGCAGCCATGACGACGAGCGCAACCGCTGCCTCCCAGCCCGGTCGCGGCGGAACCAGGAGGCGACCAGGCTCTCGGCCATGTCCGTGAGGACCCCGGTCACGAAGGTCGTCCGCACCGTGCTCCGTCCTACCCGCCGAAGCGTCACCGTCTGGAGGCCCATGGCTCCCGCAAGGCAAGCGGCCGTCAGCGCGTACGAGGTGGTGTCGGCAGGGGCGATCTTCCCGCTGCGAGCAGCCACCTCGCCCAACCCCAAGGCTGAGCAGAGGATGGCGATCTGCACTGCGCCGACGAGGGACCCAGTGGAGCGCAGGCCCCGCAGCCGTCCTAGTTCCACGAGGAGGGTCCCCAGTGCGACGCCGACGACGTACGCCGCGATGGCGATCCCGCGGCGCCAGGCATCGGTCCAGTCTCCGGCCCCCAGCGCCACACCGAGCCCTGCGCTGTTGCCGGACTGGTGGGCGGTGAAGAGCCTGAACAGCGCGACGTATCCGACCCCGTCGACGTAGCCGCCGACGGCGGCCAAGACTCGGGCAACGAGCTCCTTGGAGGCTCGACCGGTCGGCCCGGTCGGTCCTGTCGATTCGCTTGCGCCGCCGCCCGGATCGCAATCGCCTGACGTCACGCACTTAGTGCTACCCATTCGGGTCGCTTCGCACAGGGCCCATCGCGGCCACAGCCTTGGGACGGACTCCTCCAGACCGTGTACCCGGCCATCGTGGCGACGGGACTCCCAGAGTGGCCGCACGCCAGTCCCGACGACGTCTCCACGCGTCACGATGGGTCGTGCTGTCACTTGCCGGGCCCGTGCCACTGGATGGCAGAGCTCGTCCGTGCCTCACTCGTAGGCCCGCGAGTTGGAAGCCGACCTGCCCTTCCCGGCACCGACCAGCTTCTGAAGTGGTCACGGATGCGAGAATCGGCGGGCGATCCCAGGTCGCTGGAGCACTCGAGGCGAGTCGACTCGACGAGGCAGTCCCTGGGATCGGCTGCGACGATGGAGAAGTGCGAGGCGCAGGGCGATCAACGGCGACAGAGTGGTGAGGCAGATGCGTACGGTGTGGAGAGGGCTCTGGGCGGCCGTTGCCGTCGGGAAGGTGAGGCCTTCGAGAAGGGACCGCTGTGACCGCTGACGGGGAGCTTTCGCCAAGGCGGGAGGTGGTGGTCACCGGCATCGGTGCCGTCACCCCGCTCGGCCTCGATCGTGAGTCGACCTGGCAGGGTCTGCTGGCCGGCAGATCGGGAGTGGGGGAGATCACGGCGTTCGACGCGACTGACCTGCCGGTTCGGATCGCCGCGGAAGTGCGGGACTTCGATCCGGAGAAGGTCCTGCAGGGAAAGCGGCTTCGCCGCTCCGCCCGGTTCACCCAGATGGCCGTGGCCGCCGCGCGAGAGGCGGTCGCGGATGCCGGGCTCGACGTGGGGCCAGAGATCGAGGTCTCACGCCGCGGGGCCGGAGTCGATCCCAGCCGTGTGGGCGTGGTGATCAATGCCGCTGTGGCGGGGTTCGACACTATCGAGGGTGCGACGCGCCAGATGGTCGCGTCCGAATCGTTCCGCATCAGCCCACACTTCGTCTCGTCGTCCTTGGCGAACATGCCGGCATGCGAGGTCGCGATCGACCTCGGCGTCCACGGACCAGTAACCGCGAGCGTGCTCGCGTGTGCGAGTGGGGCGTACGCGGTACTCGAGGCGCGGCGCCTCATCCTCTGCAGCGAAGCCGACGTCGTCGTCTGCGGGGGAACGGACGCCGCGATCACGCCGGTCATGTTCGAGGGGTTGACGACGATGGGAGCGCTGTCTCGAAGGAACGACGAGCCGACCGAGGCAAGTAGACCGTTCGCGGCTGACCGGGATGGCTTCGTCTTCGGTGAGGGAGCGGTCGTCCTGGTCGTGGAGTCCGCTGAGCACGCGGCGCGCCGCGGCGCGTCGCCGTATGCGACGGTCGCAGGAGGGGCGCTGACGTCCGACGCCTTCCACGTGAGCGCACCTGAGCCCGAAGGGGTGTACGCCGCAGCCGCGATACGACGTGCTCTGTACGATGCCGGGGTCAAGCCCGAGCAGGTTGACTACGTCTGCGCGCACGGTACGGGCACTCGAGCCAACGACTTCACCGAGACGAGAGCGATCCGGTCTGCGTACGGCGAAGCAGCCGAACGGCTGGCGATCAGCAGCCCGAAATCCATGGTGGGTCACTTGATCGGTGCTGCCGGGTCCCTGGGAGTCATGGTCGACGCGCTGGCGATACGGGACGGCATCGTGCCACCGACGACCAACCTGCGGGTCGCCGACCCGGACTGCGATCTTGACTACGTCCCGAACGTGGCCCGGCGGATGCCCGTGCAAGTGGCCGCGTCCAACGCCTTTGGATTCGGCGGGCAGAACTGCGTCGTCGTCCTGACTGCTCCCGATGCCCCCCCAGCTCGAGGTCCTCGTCGCGACCGGGATGCTCGTCGCGACTTCTGAGCCGAGGGGCCGCCGGCCGACCTACCGACCTACCTACCGACGGCATCGTCGGTGCCTGATCGGTCACCCGGGGCCGATGGCAAGGCTGACGCAGTGCCCTCCGAAGCCGAACGAGTTGCTCATCACGAGTGGAGGTTGCCCGCTGACGTTGGCGGGGAGGGGGCAGGGCTCACGGGCGGCCATGCGCAGCTCGACACCCCGATCGGGCCGCTCGAAGTTGATGGTCGGCGGCGCGAGGCGGTTCTGCAACGCGAGGACGGCCAAGATGGCCTCGACTGCACCGGCCGCGCCGAGTAGATGGCCGGTCATGGACTTCGTCGAGGTGACGAGGACATCGGGTCCGAGCACGGTCCTGATGGCGCGGGCTTCGGTGATGTCACCCGCAGGAGTCCCGGTGGCGTGCGCGTTCAGATGCACGACTTGCTCGGGCTCGGCCCGAGCGTCGAGCAGGGCCCGACGCATCGCGAGCTGGGCTCCCAGCCCGTTGGGATCGGTGCGCACCAGGTGGCTCGGGTCGCTGGAGATGCCGACGCCGAACATCTCCGCGTAGGTCCTGATCCCGCGATCGGCGGCGTGCTTGGCCGATTCGAGCACGAGGATCGCGGCGCCCTCGCCGAGGACGAACCCGTCCCGATCGGCGTCAAAGGGTCGGCTCGCGCCAGGAGGGTCGTCGTTTCGACGTGACAAGGCTCGCATGGCGGCGAACCCTGCGACGGTAAGGGGGTGGATGGCTGCCTCGGTGCCGCCCGCCAGGACGACGTCTACTTGCCCGCTCCGGATCATGGCCACGGCCTGGCTGATCGCCTCTGCGCCGGCGGCACATGCGCCGACGGGCGCGTGGACACCGCCGCGGACACCGAACTCCCGGCAGACCGTTGCCGCTGGTCCGCTCGGCATGGTCATGGTGACCGTGAACGGGGACAGCGCCGTCCACCCTCGTGCGAGGAAGGCATCGTGGCGCTCCAAGACGGTCGTCAGTCCGCCGATGCCGGTGCCCACAACTGCTCCCACTCGTTCGGGGTCGAGACCGCTCGCCTCGGCGGTGTCGTCGAAGCCGGCGTCGTGCCACGACTGCCGAGCCGCCAGCATTGCCAGCTGTTGAGTACGGTCCCACCGTCGCTGTTCGACTGGGGTAAGGCTCGGTCCGGGCTCGTTGGCCACCAATGCTCCGATGCGCACCGGGAGCCCGGCGTACTCGGGTCCGGGGAGCGCTCGCACCCCGGACCGACCCTGCATGAGCGCCTGCCACGTCGTAGGGACGTCGCCACCGAGCGGCGTGGTCATGCCGAGACCGGTCACCACTACTCGTTCGGTGTCCACCCGGTCTCCCCCATGTCGGTGCCCGGTTCGCTCCGTCGCGAGGCGCTGTCCACGGGCGGTCGGCACCGTGCGCGCGGGGATTCGATCGACCAACTTCTACCGCCCGGAGATGACCAGTGCGGCTCGCTCGGTCACTCGACCATGGTAGTGCGAGCGATCCGATGGGCCGACGGAAGCAGGCGGCTCGAAGCTGGCGCGTACGTCGTGCTCGGCTCGTGCAGTCTCTGTCGCTGCGCCCCGTTCACGCAGTCACGCAGTCACGCAGTCACGCCGTCACGCAGTCACGCCGGCGCGAGCGCCCTTGCCACCTCGCCCCAGCGCAGCAGTGCCGCCGGATCCTCGCGAACTTGCTCTGCCGCCGAGTACATGACCAGACGTCGGGCGATGCCGCCGTACCGAGCGGCCAGCGAGTCCGCCATGCAGTCCCATGTGGCGACGACGGTGAAGTGCTCGAGCATCTCGTCGGTCACGACGGAGGCCATGCCCTCGAGGTCCCCGGCCTTCAGGCGCCCGTTGAGCGCGGCCGACGTCCCTGGGAACCCGAGATCTTCGAACTGGAAGGAGTAAGCCTGGGTGGAGCCGTAGAAGGCGATCTGCTGCCGGGCACGTGCAAGCGCCGCGGCACGGCCCTCGGCCGTGTCGCCCGCGACGGCGAAGACCGGGATCGTCAGCTCCACGTCGGACGGACGTCGACCCGAGAGTGCCGCGCCTTCGCGGATCGCAGGAAGAAGGCGTTGGTGCAGGTAGTGGGTCGAGTGCAGCGGGTGGACGTGGACGCCGTCGGCCACCTCTCCGGCCATCCGGCACATCCACGTGTTGACCGCCGCGACGTCGATGGGGATGTCGCCGTAGGCGTGCGGCTGTGGCGCCCACGCCGCCGGGAGCAGCGACAGCCGGTAATAAGGCCCCTGGTGGTCGAGTGGCGCCTCTCCTCTGAACGCCCGGAGGCATGCCCGGACCGCCTCGACGTAGTCGCGTAGGCGGGGTCCCGGCGGCGAGAACGCCGCCCCGTAGCGGCGCTCGACGTGAGCCCTCACCTGGCTTCCGAGCCCCAGGCGGAACCGTCCCTTGCTGTTGCCCGCCAGCTCCCACGCCGCGCTGGCGGTCGTCATCGGGCTCCTGGCGAACGCGACGGCTACGCCCGTCGACAGCCGCAGCGTGGTCGTCGCCGTCGCGGCGGCCGCGAGGGACATCCACGGAGTGGCACCGATCTCGGTGAACACGAGTCCGCGCACCCCCGCGGCCTCTGCCGACCGGGCGAGCTCGGCCACCTGTTGCCAAGACGCGCCGCTCACCATTAGCTCGAGTTCCACTACACGGTCTCGCTCGGGATCGTCACGCCGTCTCGACCAGCTGGCGCACGACCGCGAAGCGCTCGAACTGCGTGCGGGCATCGGCGGCCAGAGGGAGCAAGAGCAGCTCTTCGGCTCCTGCGGCGCAGTAGTCGAGCAGCAGCTTCGCCACCTCTTCTGCCGGTCCGTAGGCGGTCCAGCGGTCCACCACCTCGAGTGGCAACCTGTACTGGCCGTGGAGCGCGGCGGCGGCCTGCAGCCGGGCGGCCCGTGCATCGTCGTCGACGTGCGCGAGGACGAGCATGGCCACGCTGGGGGTGGGCCGACCTGCGGCTGCTGCCAGCTCCGCCAGGCGCTCGGCATGACGGCGCATGGTGTCAGGAGACTGCCACATGCTGATCCACTGGTCGCCGTAGCGTGCAGCACGGTGGAGCGCTGCCTCGCTCCTCCCGCCGACCGCCATCGGCGGGAGGGAACGCAGCGCAGGGAGCAGTGGCGGCGACGTGACCTCGACGTGGGGTCCACGGTGGTTCACCGACTGGCCCATGAGGAGAGCCGGCAGCACTTCGAGCATCTCGTCCAGCCGTCTGCCGCGGGTTCGACGATCGACGCCGGCCGCGACGAATTCCTCTTCGTACTCCCCGCCGACGCCGACGCCGAGCCGCAGCCTTCCCGGCGCCAGCGCGTCGAGCGTCACCAGCTGCTTCGCCGTCCAGACGAGGTGCCTGAGGCCGAGCTGAAGAACGCCACAGCCGATATGGACCCGCGTCGTGACCGCGGCAGCGGCGGCAAGAGCGCAGAGCGCGTCGAGAGCTGGCGCAGGGCACACGAGATGGTCACCGGCCCACACGGTGTCGAACGCCAGCTCGTCGGCGATCCGGGCCGAGGCCACGACGGCCGGCGGGAGGCCGGTGCCGAGTGGATCGAAGGTGGGGAGATGCACCCCCCAGCGTCGAGCCGCCTTCACTTCGACAGCTTGCCATCAGGGTGGCGAGTCGGAAAAATGGCCCCGGCTGGTGCCTCCACCTCCTGAGAACCAGGTCTGCGACGAGCCGTCGCATTCTGGGGGTGACGCGGCGTCGCCACGGGCCGCTGCGCCTCACCGAGGCGGAGGACTCGAGAAAGGAGCGGGTCCCGATGGCGAGAAAGGTTCTGCGTCTCCTGGTGAAGCCGACCCTCGACCCCCTGGTCGGCGAGCTGGTCGTCCCTTCCTCGAAGTACCACGCCCATCGGGCTCTGCTCCTGGCGTCCCTCACCCAGGGGACCAGTCGCATCCACGGCCTCTCGGACGCCGGCCATGTCCGCCACACGGTCGCGGCCCTTCGCAGACTTGGCACCCGGATCCGCATCGACGGGGACACCTTCCTCGTGGACGGTGGCCCGTACCACCCCCAGAGGCGGGAGGTGTCTGTGGGGAGCTCTGGGACGACGCTGTACTTCCTGACCGGCCTCGCGTGCTTGGCCGACGCTCCGGTGACCGTCGTCGGCCAGAGGTACTTCCGCCGTCGCCCCATCCGCCCCCTGCTGGATGCGCTCGCCGGCCTGGGGGTGGAGCTCTCCTCGCCGACCGGCTGCCCGCCCATCGAGGTGTCCCCGCGGCGGCCCCGCGGCGGCCGCGTGGCGCTCCCCGGGACGCTCTCGCAGTGGGTGTCGGGATTACTGCTCCTGGCGCCCTTCGCCAGCGGTCCGAGCGAGATCGCGATCGAGGGCGCCTTCAACGAGCGGTCGTACGTCGAGCTGACGATCCGCATGATGGCGCAGTTCGGTCTGGAGGTCGGCGTAGCCGACGGGGGGCGACGGTTCGAGGTGGAGGGAGGCCAAGTGCCGCGGCCGGCCGACGTGACGCTCCCGCCCGACGTGGGAGCCGCGGCCTTCGGGCTCGCCGTCACGGCACTCCATCCGTCGGACGTCGTAATCCGGGGTCTTTCCTCACGCACCGCCGCCGAGGTCGACCATCCGGAGGCAGAGCTCCTCGACCTCGTCTCGAGCATGGGTCTCCCCATCTCCGTCGACGCCTCCGCGAATGCGGTGCGGGTCCGCCATGACGGGATCGAGCTCGCTCCGGTGTCGGCTGACTGCCGCAGCGTCCCCGACATGCTTCCCGTGCTTTCGGTGCTGGGCTCGTTCGCGCGAGGGACGACGGTCCTCGATCACGTTGCCCATGTTCGTCTGAAGGAGTCTGACAGGGTGTCCGCGATGCTCCAGCTGAACCGGATGGGGGGGAACCTCGAGGTACGCGGCGAGCGCTTGTTGTGCACCGGTGTCGACATGCTGCACGGAGCCGACCTTTCGTCGTTCAACGACCATCGGGTCCTCATGTCGCTCGCCGTGGCCGGCACGCGGGCAGAAGGAGAGACGCGGCTCACCTACCCGAACGCGTATCGGATCTCCTATCCGAGGTTCCTGGGAGAGATGGTCGCCATCGGCGCGTCGATGGCGGTGGAGCTGCCCACCGGCACTGTCGCCGCAACGAAGGCGCGCGTTCGCTCGAGACCCCCCGGAGCGCTCGGCGTCTCGCACGAACTGACGCCCAGCCGAGCCGCCGCCTTGAGAATCGGGGATCTCGTGCGGCGATGGGCTGCCCAGCGTCCGAACGAGCAGGCCGTCGTCGAGGTCGAGACGGTTGAGCGGCGTGGGCGAACTTGGTCCTGGGCCGAGCTCGACCGCCAGGCCGACGGCGTCGCTCGGCTCCTGGTGGAGTGGGGGGTGGCACCGGACGAGCCGGTCGCCTACCAGTTGCCCAACTGGGGGGAGTTCGCTGTCGTGTCCTTGGGGATCCTCCGGGCGGGCGCCGTGTGCTGCCCGCTCATGCCGATCTACCGCGAGCGGGAGTTGGTCGCCATGCTCTCCCAGGCGGGCGCCCGGGTGCTCTTCGTGCCCGACCGGTTCCGGGGCCGGGACCACCCTGGTGAAGTGGCCTCCCTCTGTGGCGCAGGTCATCCAGGCCTCTCGATCGCCCACGTGGTGGTCGTCGGGACAGGTGCGTGGACATCGGGGCCAACGGAGCCAGGGGGCGGTCTTCGCTGGCACAGCTATACGAGGACGGTCGACTCGGCTGTGGCCGAACCGACGGGTGGGGCGCTCTTTGCCGACCGGGCACGATCCCCCCGGGCTCGCGCCCAGCTCCTCTTCACGTCCGGGACGTCGGGCGCGCCGAAGGGCGTCTTGCATCGCATGGGGACGCTGAACCGCGCGGCGGCCATGCAGGCGCGTCACCTCGGCCTTACGACTGAGGACCGTATCTTCGTGCCGTCCCCGCTCGCCCACCAGACCGGCTTCCTCTACGGCATGTGGGTCGCCTTCCTGCTCGGCGCTCCCCAGCTCCTCCAGTCGACCTGGGACGGTCGGTTGGCCCTCGACGCCCTGCGCCGCTGGAGGGGGACCTTCGTCCAGGCAGCGACCCCGTTCCTCGCCGATCTCGTGACGGCGGTCGAGGACACGGGCGAAACTCCGGAAGAGCTGCGGATCTTCGTCGCCACGGGGGCGGCCGTCCCGCGGGGCCTCGCGGAGCGGGCGACCCGAACCCTCGGCGCCGCGGTCTGCGGCGCGTGGGGGACGACCGAGACGTGCCTGGGATCGCTTGCCGCACCTGGCGACGAACCCGCGAAGGTCTGGGGCACCGATGGGCGGGCGCTCGACGGCGTGCGGCTGCGGGTCACCGACGACGACGGCGGTGTGCTGGCCCCTGGACAGGAGGGCAACTTCGAGCTGTCGAGCGCATGCCTGTTCGAGGGGTACCTCGATCACCCCGATTGGACGGCTGCAGCCTTCACCCCGGACGGGTGGTACCGCAGTGGGGATCTGGCCGTCGTGGACGAGTCCGGCTTCGTGCGCATCCTCGGCCGGGTCAAGGACGTGGTCAACCGCGGTGGTGAGAAGGTGCCCGTCGCAGAGATCGAGACTCTGCTCTTGGAGCACCCGCAGGTGCACGATCTCGCGATCGTGGCGATGCCCGACGAGCGGCTCGGTGAGCGAGCGTGTGCCTTCGCGGTCGCTGACGAGGGGTTCGACCTCGACGAGCTCCGACGTTTCTGCGACGCTCGACAGGTGGCGAAGCACTACTGGCCGGAGCGGTTGGAGCTCGTCGCGCAGCTGCCACGTAACCCGATCGGCAAGGTCCAGAAGTCCCTGCTGCGAGACTGGGCGCGTCAGGTCGTGGACCGGGAGCAAGTGGCAGGGCGGGCCCGAGGTACAGCGAAGGAGAGCACGCGATGAGCGCGACGGCGAGCGAGAGGGTCGGGGTCGACGACGACCTGCAGGCGCTGGCAGCGGAAGTCGAGGCCTTCGTCCGCGGTCCCGGGGAGCGGTACGCAGAGGAGATCGAGCGCGAGCGGGCGGTCCCTTCCCGGCTCTGGGACGACTTGCGCGCTCGCGGCTATCTCCGCCTCGCCGCTCCCGAGGAGTACGGAGGACGGGGTGTCCCGTACACCCGCTATCTCGAGCTGCTCGAGCTGTTCGCCATGTCTCACGCGTCCCTCCGGATGATCGTCCACGTGTGCAACGGGATCTGGCGCGCGATGGATCTCTTCGCCACCCCCGAGCAGCGCACGCGCTTCGTCATTCCCCAGATCGCCGGGGAGATTCGCGTTGCGTTCACCCTCACCGAGCCCACAGGTACCGGTGCCGCGATGCGCAGCATCGTCGAGCGAGGCGCCGACACCTACTACCTGACGGGCGAGAAGCGGTTCATCACCTTCGGGGTGCATTGCGACTACTGGCTGCTGTTCGCCCGCATGGACGGAACCACCGGCAAGGAGGGCACCGTCGCGCTGATGGTCGACCGGCAGTCGCCCGGAGTCACCGTGGAGACCATGGCCGACACCATGGGAGTGCGGGGCACGGACCACGCCTGGCTGACCTTCGACCGGACCCCCGTTCCGGTGGCCAACCGGCTCGGCGACGAGGGTCAGGGGCTGGACGTCGCCTTTGGCGGCTTCCTCACCCAGAGCCGGATCGCCATCGCCGCCACCTGTGTCGGGCTTGCCCGGCGGGCGCAGGAGCTTGCCGTGGCGCACGCCCGCACCCGAACGACCTTCGGCAAGCCACTTGCCAGCCGCCAGGCGATCGCCTTCCTGCTGGCGGAGAGCGCGACCGACATCGAGGCCGCGCGGCAGCTGGCGCTGCACGCCGCTCGACGGTGGGAGGCCGGCGATCCACGGGCGGTGGCGCTGTCGTCCATGGCCAAGCTACGCGGTGTCGACATGCTCGCGCGCGCGACGGACAATGCCCTGCAGGTGCACGGAGGTCTGGGGTATTGGGAGCCCAACGCGATCGAGCGCGTTTACCGAGACGCCCGAGCTCAGCGGTTCGAAGAGGGGACCAACGAGATCCAGAAGGCGCTCATCGCCCGGGACGTCCTGGGACCGCTTCCGGGCTGAGCCTGTCCTGCCGTGATCCCCCGTGGCTGCGACTGCGCCGACACGTCGGTGAGCGGGTCGTGGTTCAACGGGCCGTCAGCTGACGAAGCCGGCTCGGGTCGGCGGCATGGCGCTTCGCCCCCGAGCGTCGGGCTTCACGGCAAGGACCTGATGGATGCTCGTGCGGCCCGCCTCGAAGTTGAGCGCCGAGGCGGCCATGTAAAGGCGCCACACTCGAGCACGCGCCGGGCCTACGAGCTCGGTGCCGGCCTGCCAGTTGTTCTGAAGGTTCTCCACCCAGCAGCGCAGAGTCCGGGTGTAGTGCTCGCGCAGCGACTCCACGTCGCGCACTTCGAATCCGGCGCGCTGAATGGCTGAGACGACGCTTCCCACTTCGTGCAACTCCCCATCGGGGAACACGTAGCGATCGATGAAGGAGTGCCGGGAGAACCCCCCGCTGCGTCCTGGCCGTGAGATGCCGTGGTTCAAGAGCCGACCCGTCGGAGTCAGCAGCGAGAAGAGCCGGGCGAAGTACTCGCCAAGCCGGGCGAGCCCCACGTGCTCGAACATCCCGATGCTGCAGATCGCGTCGTACGGGCCGTCGACCACGTCGCGGTAGTCGCACAGACGGATCTCTGCCCGGTCTCCGAGCCCCGAGTCGGCGATCCGCTTGGCGGCGAAGGAGGCCTGAGCGTCGGAGATGGTGACGCCGACACCTCGCACCCCGTAGTGGGCCACTGCGTGCAGCAGCATGCCACCCCACCCGCAGCCGACGTCCAAGAGACGCATGCCGGGCTGCAGCCCGAGCTTCCGGCAGACGAGGTCGTGCTTCTCGTGCTGGGCATCGTCGAGGCTCAGGTCCGGGCTCTTGAAGAGCGCGCACGAGTAGGCCATGGTCTCTCCGAGCACGAGCCGGTAGAAGTCGTCGGAGATGTCGTAGTGATAGGTGATTGCTCCCTTGTCGCGCTCCCTGGTGTGGCGCCGCCCGTGCAGGCGGGCCTCTTCGGGAGGCCGAGGCAGCGGGGGGGCGAGCAACCCGAGGG
>JBOGGB010000456.1:0-2135 GCA_050743605.1 Acidimicrobiales bacterium | reverse complement strand
GTGCTCGGGAGAACCGGGCAGCTGCAGCTCGCGGTCGGCGCCCTGCTCGCGCTCGGGATCCTGCTGTGAGCCGGCGAGCCTGCGAGCAGCTCTCAGGTCCCGGCGGCCGCCGTCTCGAGGAAGCCGCGGACAATGCGCGCGCACAGGTCGGGCTGGGCGAGGTGCGCGGCATGCCCCGCCCCTGGCACGAGGGAGAACACGCCCGCCGGGGCGCCACTGGAAAGGCGCCGGGCGGCGAGCGCGAACCGGACGTCGCCGGCGCCCGCGAGCGCGAGAAGGGGGGCGCGCAGCTCTCCGAGACGATCCCACAGGGGCGCCTGGGCCCCGGTCCCCGCCAGACGGAGGCTCGAGGCGAGGCCGGCCGCGCTGTTGCGGCGCCGCTCATCGAGGCCCGGATCTCGCAGGTCGGCGAACATCGGCTGGGCCACCCAGCGGCGGAGGAACCCGTCGGGGTCCGCCTCCGCCTCCGCGGCGAGCGAGAGGTCCCGGTGCCGCCGCTCCTCGCGTCGGGCGGCGTCCTCGATGCCCCCCGTGCCACCGATGAGGACCAGGCGGCGGAGCCCGACCGGTGCGCCGAGCGCGGCGTGCAGCGCGACGCGGGCTCCGAGCGAGTAGCCGACGAGATCGAAGGGCACGCCGCCGGCGGTCGCGGGAGCCCCGGGGGCCGCGGACGCGGCGACCTCCGCCAGCAGCGTGGCGCTCTCTGTAAGACCCGCGCGCACCTCGGCGGACCCGCCGTGGCCGGGAAGGTCGATGCGCACGAGCTCGCGCCCGACTCCCGCGAGCTCGGCGAAGCGCCCCCAGGACCGCGCGGTCTGGGTGAAGCCGTGCACGAGCACGAGCCGCGGGCCCGACCCGCTGTGCTCCGCGTGCAACACGTGCCATGAGCGTAGTGCAGGCGACCTTCGCCGCGACCCTGGTCGACGAATGGGTCCGCGCCGGCGTGTGTGACGCCGTCATCTGCCCCGGCTCGCGCTCCACCCCGCTCGTGATCGCGTTGGCCCGGCGCGAGGACCTGCGCGTGCACGTCCGGCTGGACGAGCGCAGCGCGGGCTTCTTCGCGCTGGGGCTCGCGGAGGCGACCGGCCGTGCCGTCGTGGTCTGCGTCACGAGCGGGACCGCGGCGGTCGAGCTCCACCCGGCGGTCGTCGAGGCCCACCACGGGCGCGTCCCCCTGATCGTCTGCACGGCGGATCGCCCGCCCGAGCTGCACGGCGTCGGGGCGCCGCAGGCGATCGACCAGCGAGACATCTATCCCGGCGCGCTGCGCTGGCACGCGGACCCCGGCGTGCCGATCGAGGAAACCGCGTGGTCGTGGCGGTCGCTGGCGGCGCGCTCTGCGGCCGAGGCGACGTCCGGGCCAATGGGCCCCGGCCCGGTCCACTTGAACCTGGCGTTCCGCGAGCCGCTCACGGGGGAGCCCGGGTCCCTCCCCGAGGCGCGCGAGGACGGCGGGGCCGCGCACCGAGTCGTCGCGCACGGCGGCGTCGTGGAGCCCTGGACCTGGCCGCACGGCAACGGGCTCCTCCTCGCGGGGGCAGGGTGCGGGCCCCCCGAGGCCGTGCTCTCGCTCGGGGCACACCTCGGCTGGCCGGTGCTCGCCGACCCGCGCTCTTCGTGCCGCGTCCTGCACGACCACGTCGTCGCGGCGGCCGACGCGATCGCACGGCACGCGCCACGACGTCTGCGGCCCGATGTCGTCGTCCGGCTGGGCGCGTCGTGGGCGTCGAAGGCGCTGCCGGAGTGGCTCTCGGGGGCGGAGGTGGTGGCGGTCGACCCATGGTGGCGGTGGGACGACGCGGACCGGCACGCGTCGGTCGTGCACCGGGCCGACCCTGCCGCGTGGCTCGCCGCCGCGCTCGAGATCGCCGCGCCCCGCCCCTTTGGCGGGTGGCTCCAGAGGTGGCAGGCAGCGGAACGTGCGGCCCAGGGGGCTATCGAGCTCGCGCTCGGCGAGGACGTCCTGAGCGAGCCGCTCGTCGCGCGCCGCCTCGCCGGCGCCGTGCCGGCGGGCACGACTGTGGTCGTGTCCTCCTCGATGCCGGTGCGCGACCTCGAGTGGTTCGCCCCCGCGCGCCCGGAGCCGCCGAGGGTGCTCGCCAACCGCGGTGCCAACGGTATCGACGGCGTGTGCT
>JBOGGB010000455.1:0-3498 GCA_050743605.1 Acidimicrobiales bacterium | reverse complement strand
GAGCTGCTCCGGTCGTCACGATTCGTCGCCAAACACCGGCCGGAGCAGCCGACGCGAAGAATGCCTGCGCCACCGGGAGGGCTCGACGGGCGGCGCCGGCCGGAGGGATGTCGAGGGGCGGCGACGTCCACTTCTCGGGATCGCGTGCCATGCTGCCGGGGCCATCGACGCGGGGGCCACGGTCACCGCCACCGCAGGATTAGCAGCGGACCCCATCGGGGCGGGGAAGTATCAATACACGGTGGGACAGTTGTCCAACGACGGGATGCTCACCTTGAAGGGGCACGCAGAGACAGTCCCATCGGGACAGACGATCACCAACGAGGCGACAGGGGTGATCGATCTCACCGTGGCTCTCACGGGGTCAGGGGCAGTCGCCAACACAGGCGTGGGTGAGGATCGCCCAAGGGAATTCGAGGTGGCAGGCGAGCTCGCCGTCGGCCCACCCGAGCACGTCGGCGAGGTTGGCGAACCCGGGCTTGATGCGGCCCTTGTCGTCGGCGGTGCGTACGGCCGCGCCCAATGCGAGCGCGACGGCGGGCTGGGCGAGGTGGCGGACAAGCTCGAGGCCAGTGGGCTCGGCGGCCCCGTGCGCGCCCGAGGAGCCCATGATGGCCAAGCGGGCGATGGCTGCCTGGCGGCGATGCAGTACGGCGAGGTCGGTCGGCACCCGCCGCACCGTCTCGGCTCACCCCCGGGCGCACGCGAAATTTGCGGGAGAGCGCGAAGTTGGTCCGCTAGCTGGGACGACGTCGGCGCGAGCGGGCGAGATGCGCTCGGGATCCGGGAGTGGTCAGCCTCCGCCGAGCGCCGGGCAGTGTCAGTTGAAGGCACATCGCCACGGGCGGCGGACTGTGGGGGCGAAGGCCACGACGGGTCCCCCGCCGCTGCCGGCAGGCGGCCCCGGTCCACCCCAGGGCGAGGGGGTGGGTGGGCGAGGGGGGACTTGAACCCCCACATCCTTTCGGACACAGGAACCTGAATCCTGCGCGTCTGCCTATTCCGCCACTCGCCCGAGTGCGCGAGCCAGCGTAGTCGAGCCCCCGCAGCGGTCTTGGGTGGGCTCCGGCTCGAGGTCGGCGTGTCCCGCAGCCCGTGCCTTCTCGGACTCCCCGAGGCCGTACCTCCCGGCAGCCCCGGGTCGTCGGCACCTGTTGCCCGGTGTGGGTGGGGATCAGGGCACCACGAGTGGCAACTCGGAGCCGGTAGAGGCAACTTGCCGGCATAGGCGTCGTCGAGGCCAGGAGCGCACCCGAACCGGCCGACGCTCGACCGCCGTCGCCCAGGTCCGAACGGGTGCGCCCAGTAGGATTGTCTGGACCTATGGGACTCCAGCAGTTCGAGCAGCGCCTCGAGCGCCTCGTGGAGGGCACGTTGTCGAAGCCGTTCCGCAGCACGCTTCAACCGGTCGAGATCGGCCGCAGGTTGACCCGTGAGATGGACCTCCACCGCCGAGTGGGCGTTCGCGGCCTGATCGCGCCCAACTCGTTCACCGTGACGCTGTCACCGGCCGACGTCGACCGGTTCGCCAACTTCGTCGACGCGCTCTCGCGCGAGCTGGCCGACGCGGCGCGGGAGCACGCTCGGATCGAAGGGTACTCCTTCGTCGGGCCTGTGGACGTCCAGGTCTACGAGGGCACCCGTCTCCGGGGAGGTCGGTTCGTGGTGACGGCCGAGGTCGTCGAGGGCCCCGACGAGGGTCCCTACGCCGAGCTGGCCCTTCCAGATGGCAGCCACTTCCCGCTCGGGGACGGGCCGCTCACGCTCGGCCGCCTCCCCGAGTGCGACGTGGTGCTGAACGACCCGAACGTGAGCCGGCGCCACGCCGAGTTCCGTCGAACCACGGACGGGGTGGTGGTCACCGACCTCGGGTCCACCAACGGCACGCGCGTGAATGGCGTGTCCGTGCGCGAGCAGCAGCTGGTCAGCGGTGACGAGATCACCGTTGGGTCGACGACGCTCGTGTTCGAGCTCTCGTGAGGGGCATGGCCGCGGAGCTCCACGCCGCCCTCGCGACCACTGGCTATTCCGGTGCGATCCGGATCGTGCAGTGGTGCGTCATCGCACTCGTCTTCCTGTTCTTTCTCCGGGTGGTACGGGCAGTCTGGGTCGAGGTTCGCCCAGCCGGTCCGCGGCAGGCACGATCCAACTCCCGACCGCAGGCAGATCGGCCTGCCGAGGAGGCGCCGGTGCCGCGGAACGCGGTCGCCCTACACCTCGAGGTGGTGGAGCCCGCCGATGTCGCGGGACAGCGATTCGACATCGGCGAAGAACTGACGATCGGCCGGTCACCGGGGTGCGGGATCTCCACCAGCTACGACATCTACAGCTCGACGCTGCACGCCAAGCTCTTCCCCGAGAACGGGCGCGTCTACGTGGAGGACCTGGGCTCGACCAACGGGACGTTCGTGAACTCCGAGCGCATCGTGAAGCCGGTGAGGCTTGGAAGGGGAGACCTTCTCCAGGTGGGAGCGACGGTCTTCCAGGTGAAGCGGTGACCACGCTGCGGTCCGGCTCCGCGACCGACGTGGGGAGGGTCCGGTCTACGAACCAAGACGTTGCCCTCGAGGAGCCGGGCCTCTTCGCCGTCGCCGATGGCATGGGCGGCCATGCAGGGGGAGAGGTGGCTGCCCGTGTGGCCGTGGACGCCCTCCGTGCTGCCTTCCGGCGGGCCCCGACGGTCGAGGGACTCCGCCGCGCCGTCGCCGAGGCGAACAGCGCGGTGTGGCGTCAGGGGCAGTCCGAGAGCGGACTACGGGGCATGGGCACCACGCTCACCGCGACGGCGCTCGTCGAAGAGCCTGACGGACAGCAGATCATCGCGTTGGCCAACGTCGGGGACTCCCGAGCCTATGTGCACTCCAGGGGCCAGGTCATCCAGGTCACCTCCGACCACAGTCTCGCCGAGGAGGAGGTGCGTCAAGGACAGCTGACCGAGGCCGAGGCAGCGGTTCACCCGCACCGGCATGTGCTGACCCGTGCGCTCGGGGTCTCCTCGGACGTCGAGGTCGACCTCTGGGAGCTCCACCTCCACTCCGGGGACCGCGTCCTCCTCTGCAGCGACGGACTGACGAACGAGGTCGGAGACGAGCGCATTGGTCAGGTCCTCGGCAGCGTGGACGATCCCTCCGACGCGGCGAGGGCGCTTGTGGATGCTGCGGTCGGCCACGGCGGCAGCGACAACGTGACCTGTGTCGTGATCGACGTGGTCGGCCCTGAAACCATCCCCCGAGACGGGCAATCGACGGCTGTCGTCGGCACCGGCCCTGAAGACGGCCCTCCGGAAGAGGAGGAGGAGCGGGAGGCTCCTGGGACCGTCGCCGAGGCGGCCGAGGCGATCACGGGATCCGAGGCGATCACGGGATCCGAGGCGGCTCGGGAGCAGTCGCCCGAAGGGGTGCATTTCGGAGGTCCGGTCGGCACGTTCCGCGCCCCCTCCGGCACTGGGAGCCCGACGTGGGGGACCGGAACCGGCACGATCGTGGTGGGGGCCCGGGT
>JBOGGB010000454.1:0-6162 GCA_050743605.1 Acidimicrobiales bacterium | reverse complement strand
CAGCGGATGCCCCGCTGCTGCAGTCTGACGACGAGCTGTTCGGCTTCGCTCAGCGGGACGCGGGGGTCGTTGCGCCCGTGGATGACGAAGAGCGGTGCCTCGATGGCGTCGGCGCTCCGCAGAGGGGACGCCTTCTTGAGGAAGGCGCGGTCGTGCTCGAGGGAGCCGTACTCGCGCTCCCGGTGTGCCCGCCGGTAGTCCGACGTGTGCTTGAGGAACGTGACCAAGTCCGAGATCCCCACGATGTCGACGCCCGCGGCCCACCGGTCGGGCTGAAAGGCGAGCCCGGCGAGCACCATGTAGCCCCCGTAGGAACCGCCGAACAGCGCCGCTCGCTCGCGGTCGAAGCCGGCCCTCTCCAGCCACTCGTACACGTATTCGAGGTCCCGAACCGAGTCGAGCCGCTTGGTGGTGTCGTCCAGTGACGCATAGCGCTTGCCGTACCCGGTTGATCCCCGGACGTTCGGCACGACCACCCCGTATCCGGCGGAGACGAGCGCCTGGACCACCGGATTGAAGGTCCGCATCGCCTGCGCCTCGGGGCCACCGTGAACCACCACGACGACCGGCGGAGGCGGAGTCGTGTTCGCGGGCCGGTAGACGAAGAGGGGGATGGACTCGCCGTCGAACGTCGGGGTGGCGGTCGGTTCGGCCACCGTCAGTCTTTCGGGGTCGACCCCTGAAGGGTTGTCCGTCAGCTGGCGAGACTGGCGCGTACGGTGGTCGTAGACCAAGACGTCGCCCGGCCGCCTGGGGGTGGAGAGCGTGTAGTACACGTGCCTGCCGTCGCGCGAGAGACGGGGTGGCGAGGCCATGTACGGCGTCACGACCCCCGGTTCGACCGTCGGAACCTCGGCCATCTCGACGCCGCTGGCGGCATCAAACACTCGCACGCGGCTGGCGCCGTTGCAGTTCTCGATCACGAGCAGCACCGTGCCGTCGGGGCTCGAGACGACGTCAGCGTCCCACTCGAGACCCGTGGCTTCGAGCGGCGCGGTGTCGCCGGTCGAAAGGTCGTAACGCACGATCCAGGCACGGTCCCGCCCGACGTTCGACGACACGTAGAAGCTGGTGGCGTCGATCCAGGCAGGGCCGCCGACCAGGGCGGCCTCGCTCTCGTGCGGGAGCACGACGCGCCACTCCCCCGTCACGACGTCGACCAGCACCAGGTCCATGTCGAGCGGGCGCGGACCCGGGCGTCCCACAGCCACGAACCTGCCGTCCGGCGAATACCCCGACGACGCCTGGCACCATCCGCCGTCGGCGTAGAGGAGCTTGTGTGCTCCGGTCGCCAAGTCGCACACCCACAGGTCGAAGTCGACACCGTTGCGGCGGTTCGACAGGTAGGTGGCCTGCTGGCCGGACGGCGAGATACCGGCCAGGTGGTGGCCGAAGGCCGCGGCGTCGGTGAGGACCTTCAGGTCCTCGCGCCCGAGAGCTGGTCGGGATCGGTCCAAGTCGACCACGTACAGCTGGTGGTGCTCATCACCCCCGGCGTCGACACCGATCACCGCCCGGCGCTCGCCGGGAACGTGGAGCGCCACTGCCACGGGGTCGTCCAGGGCGGTGACCTGGCTGAGGCCGTGGCCCGACGCGTACTCGTAGAGCTGCATCGTTCCCGTGCGGTCGCTGCGCACCAGGAGGCGCTCGTCGCCGCGTTCCGCCAGCTCTACATCCGCCAGCAAGGTGGCGGAGCTCTCGAGGAGCGCTCGGAGAATGTCGGTCACCCCCGCATTTTGCCAGCGACGCGCCTTCGGCCCAACCAGTCCGACAGGGCAGCCCGCGGAAGCGGCAAGGCCCCCAGCCCCTGTGCACAAGGAGACTGCCCGCAGGTACAGAGTCGTAGAGGGAGGAGGCGATCGCAGTCGCGTCGTCAGCTGTGCGCGAGATGTGTCGCAGCTCAATGTCTGCAAAAGCGAAGTCGTGGTACATGTGCCGAGTGGCATCAAGGTCGGTGAAGTCATGGCGAGGCGAGATCGCACCCGTTCGATGCAGGTTTCTTCCGAAGGCGCGAGCATGGCGTAGTCCAGTCGCTCGGCCGGCCGGATCGCGTCCAACCCTGCCCAATACGTCCGCCGCCCGACGGTGCACCGCTCCGAATGGCGTGGGCTCGACCGCTCGGAACTCGGACGGTTCCTCTTTGGCGCAGAGGCCCTTGACCCCGACCACGCCGTCCTCGTCGGCCTCAATCGGTTTCGGGGTAAGCGTGGACGTGCGCGACCGACGGCCGAGCTCGAGGCCGCCGAGATCCGCCGCGTCGAACAGGCCGAGGGATGGGGCACGTGAAAGCATCCTGGGGAGTGCGGAACGTGAGGTAGAGCGCGGCGCAGGGATCTGATAGCGGTCTCCAGCTATCGGACGGAACGTAGGTGGGCCCTCGTGACCTAGCGGCACCTCCGTCTCACTCGACTGCGCCACGCCGCCCGATTATCGTGACCCGGGCTCAGAACGGGAGACGCCTATGAAGACCAGTGCCAGCCGGGGGATGCAGCCGAAGGACATCGGGTCGCTCCGACAGGTCGAGGACCCGCGTGTGTCCCCAGACGGCTCGCAGATCGCGTTTGTCGTGAACCAGGTCGACCTCAAGGAGAACCGCTACCGTCGTCGGATCTTCCTCTTGGACGTCGACGGCACGGGACCGGCCCGACCGTTCACCGACGGACCGGGCGACACGCTGGTGCGCTGGTCGCCTGACGGATCGCTGCTCGCGTTCGCGTCCAAGGACCAGGATGGGCCGGCCGAGCTCTGCGTGCTCCCTGTCGGACGCGGCGGCGAACGCATCGTGGTGGCCCACCTCGCGGAGCCGCCCACGGAGCTCGCCTGGTCTGCCGATGGCGCACGGCTCGCGTTCATCGCGCGGGACCCAGACCCCGAGCGTTACGGCGAGATCGGCTCGGAGCGCAAGGCGAAGGACATGCCGGCGCGGCGCGTCTTGAGGTTCTTTTCGAGGTTGAACGGCGAGGACTTCGTCGTCGACCGGCCCCGGCGGGTGATGGTCGTCCCCGCCGACGGCTTGGCGCCGCCGCTGCGGCTGACGGACGGTCCGTTCGAGGCGAGCGGGCTCGCATGGTCGCCCGACGGTTCGGCCATCGCGTTCGCCTCGGGACGTCACGAGCGCTGGGACCTCGACGGCGCCGTCGATCTCTTCACGGTCCCCTCCGACGGCTCGGGCGAGCCGGAGCGCCTGACCGAGACCGCGGCGGCGTACGGGTCAGCGGCCTGGTCGCCCGATGGCTCGCGCCTCGCGTACGTCGTCGATCCGACGCCGATGGACGGACCGCGCCACAGCCGGCTCGGTGTGCTTATGCTTTCGGACCGGTCGTGCCGCGACATCACGGGCGACTTGGATCGGAACTGCGCCCCCTATGGCGCCGCGCGTCCACCGCTCTGGTGGGGCGACCGCCTGCTCTGCCAGGTTGAGGACGCAGGCAACGCCCACCTCTACGCCTTTTCGGCCGTCGGAAGCGAAAAGCCGCACCCGGTCGTCAGCGGCAGCCGCTGGATCGACGCCTTCGACGCCGCGAGCAGAACGCTGGCGCTCGTCGTGACCGATCCTACGTCCCTGCCCGAACTCGTCGTCCGAACGATCGCCGACGCGCAAGAAGAGCCGTGGGAGGCTGGGCACGGTGTCGAGCGCCGCGTGACCGACCTCACGGCCCGGCTCTCCAATCGAGTGCGGCTGGTCGCGCCGGAGCCCTACGTCGCACAGTCGGCGGACGGCACCGAGGTGTCGTGCTGGGCGATGCCGCCGGTCGGGGTCGAGCCGGGAGAGCGCTACCCGACGCTGCTCAACGTGCACGGCGGTCCGTTCACCTCCTACGGCAACAAGTTCCTCGACGAGTTCCAGATGGAGTTGGGTGCGGGGTTCGGCGTCCTCTACTGCAATCCGCGTGGTAGCTCGGGCTACAGCGAGGCGTGGGGAAGGGCCATCCGCTGGCCGAGTGCCGAGGTCGACCCGGGGTCGGGATGGGGCGGGGTCGACTATGAGGACGTCATGGCGTGCGCTGAAGAAGGGGCGAAGCGTTTTGACTGGGTCGATGCCGACCGGCTGGGGATCCTCGGCGGCTCCTACGGCGGCTACATGACGTCGTGGATCATCGGCCACACTGACCGCTTCGCGGCCGCGTGCTCCGAGCGTGCCGTGAACAACATGCTCATGCTTGAGGTCAACTCCGACGCCGCGTCTGCGTTCCGCACGTACGTCGGGAGGACGCACCTGGACGACCCTGATGCCTACCGCTCGCGCTCGCCGATCACCTACGTGCGCGAGATCACGACGCCCGTCCTCATTGTGCACTCGGAGAACGATTTGCGCTGCCCGATCGGCCAAGCGGAGGAACTTTTCGTGGGGTTGCGCTTGCTCGGCCGCGACCCTCTCTTCGTGCGCTTCCCCGGCGAGAGCCACGAGCTCTCGCGTTCGGGCGCACCCTGTCACCGCGTCGAGCGCGCCGAGATCATCCTCGATTGGTTCCGCGAGCAACTGATGACGCAGAAGGAGACGGCGCAAGCTGACGTAGAGCACGCGTGACCTTCGGGTGCGCGCAAGTGTGGCGGCCCTAACAGCAGACAGTGAGCGTGACGAGGCATTTAGGCGCCTCGGGCGCGAATTTGGGTGTTGCCCAAGCCGAAGACCATGGGCAGGGCAGGGTCGAGAAAGTGGGTGATGCCGGCGATGTTGTTCCCGGAGACGGTGAGGACCCTGGCGCCAGGGTTCGATCCGCGATTAGGAGCCGGTCTGTCGTCAACCCGTCCAGCTCGCGGGCTCGGCTCCTATGCTTGCTCGGTGACCAATGCAAACCCTAGGGGACGAAGCGGTGAGCGCGAGATGCTCACCGGGTTCCTCGACTGGTACCGGGCCATCATCGAACGCAAGGTCCAGGGCCTGACGATGGGTGACGCCAGCCGAGAAATGACCGGCACGGGACTGAGCCCTCTCGGCGTCATCAAGCACCTTGGTTGGGTCGAATACGGCTGGTTCCGTTACACCTTCGCTGGTGAAGATGTAGAGCGTCCACCCCGAAAGGATGACGACAACGCCATCCAGTTTCGCATCGGGCCGGACGACACAGTCGAGTCGGTCCTGAACTTCTACCGCTCCGAAGGTGAGCACGCCAGACAGATCACGGCGGGGGCCGCTTCGCTCGATGATCTGGGTGCACGCGTAAGTCGGTTCATGGGGACCATCAGCCTTCGTTGGATACTCGTCCACATGGTGGAGGAGACCGCTCGTCACGCCGGCCACCTCGACCTCATGCGCGAAGCGATTGATGGGCAAACTGGATATCTGTGACTCAGTGAACTGAGCGCGTCCACGACTCGGCGTTGGAGATAGGGAGGTCCCCGCGGCCATCCGCGCGTTTGGGGACCCACAGGGCAGGTCGCTCGGAGAACATCGACGGGCCCTCCTCGACTCCCTCGGTGGAGACGAGCGTCGCCCAGAGCCCTGGACGCTCAGGGTTCGGCGCTGCCACCGCAGTGCCCGCGCTGGTTGATCTCGACGGCCCGTGCGTCGGGGTCCTCCGCGATTACGCGACACCCCCATTCGCACGCCTGGTGCTCCACGAGAAGCTTCGACCCGAGAGCGCGGATCGACGCGACAGCCTCGTCGAGCGACGGGACGTAGAACCCGACGAAGGTGCTGCCACCGTTGCTCCAACCCGGTGCCGACGACGGCGGCCCAACGCGCCCGGAGCCCGGGAAGACCGCGACGTGAACGTCACCCACGTCGGTCGTCGCGTGGAGGAGGCCGTCGCCATGGACCTCGTCCTCGAAGTCCATACCGAGTGCGCGGTAAAAGGCGGTCGTGTGGACCGGGTCATCGCTGAAGAGCACGATCGACGCCACTTCGGGCACAGCCCGACGTTATGCGATACGCAACTCGGTCGGCCCCGAAGCTCCTCGAGCTCATCTCATCGGGAGCCGAACATCAGCGCGCCCCCAGATCGGCGGTAGGCCACACCCGGAGCCGGCAAAGTCGCCGATGTTCGGGGCGCCCCCCAGGCAACAGTCGCCGTCCCGTCGTGGGTCTTGGCCTTCCCGGCGCCGGGGCCGCTGGCGCCGCCGGCAAGTCCACCTCGACGACGGCAACGCGCTCATTATGGAAGTGCCGCGTCAGGCCTGCGCCGTAACTGACGGACGGAGTGGATTCGACCCCCACTGGGC
>JBOGGB010000453.1:0-3840 GCA_050743605.1 Acidimicrobiales bacterium | reverse complement strand
CCCGGGCGTCGTCTTGACGCGGGCGTGAGCGACGATCGACGGCAGGTGGATCTCGTGGACGTAGCGGTTCCAGTCGATGGCCGAGGGGTCGAAGCAGTACACGCTCTGGTCGCGCGCATCAAGGGTGCTCCAGATTCCGAGCAGGCGGTCGACTCGGTACCGTGCTTCGGTCTCAGTGTAGGCACCGTACAGCTCGACATAGCCGAGCGCTCGCTTCGCCAACGTGTTGCGTACCTCGATCGAGGCGGAGAAGGAAGCCTGCCTCCCCCGCAGCGGGAGCGTGGTCAGCAGGCGTTCGGCGGCGTCCATGGCCTTCGTCGCGCGCTGGAGCTGGCGTTGGACCCTGCCCCGGCCGGGGAAGGACCACTCCGGAATGCTGATCGGCTGGCCACGATCGTCGTAGATGGGGTGGCGCGCGAACCAATCCTGGATGAGCTCCACGAGCCTCCCGTAGCGCAGCGGGTTCGCGACACCCGATGCGACGTGGTAAACGGATGGCTGGGTCGGTGGCGGTGCGGCAGCGATCGCCAGGATCGCCGCGACGACCATGTCGACCGGGATCACGTCGATCACGCCTTCTGGCACGCCGGGGAACTCACGCAGCAGCCCGCGTGCGAGCGAGATGATGATCGGCTCGGCCATTCGGAACCCCCGGATCCAGCCCGGGACCGGCTCGGCGAGCGCAGACTCGATGATGGAGGGGCGGACGATGGTCAACGGAACGGCGACGCTCTCGGTGAGACAACGTTCCCCCAGCGCCTTCGTGAAGGGGTATGCGTCGGGCCAGCCCAGCGACTGCGCCCGCGCGGAACCCGCGTCCACGAGGCGGTCCTTCACCCACTCGTCGCGCAGTCGCTCGGCGCGCGCGGCCAGGAGGTGGCTGCCGGCAGCGCCGAGCTCAGCGCGCGATTTCTTAGCGAATTTCACGAGCGTCGCTGCCCGGCGGGACTCGGTTTCGAGGTCCTGGCGGAGCCTTCGCGCATAGTCGACTTCTGCTCGCCAGTCGACGTCGAGCGAGAACCTGCTCCCCGTGAGCAGCTCCTCGCGCGCCTCTCCCTGGTGGGTGCCGGCGACGTACGCGGTCGAGACTGCGATCAGGTGAACCTCACCTGCGCGGCGCTCGGCAGCGCGGGCGGACTCCAATGCCGCGGCGACGCGAGCGGGTCCGAGCAGGTTGATCTCGACCGCCTGGTCGAGGGGTGCGTCGAAGCTGACCGTGGCCGCGGAGTGCACGACGATGTCGCACGACGCGAGAAGCCGCAGCCCCTGCTCATCGAGCCCGAGCCCGTCGCGGCTCACGTCTCCAGGGAGCGCGATCACGCGATGTGCCGCCTGCTCGAAGCGGTCGCCGAGCTCCCTTCGGAGCCGATCGAAGCAGTCATTGCGGAGGATCTCGCGCGTCGTGCGTTCAGCGGCGCTCGCCCTGCGCCCCGGTCGCACAAGCACCACGACCTCGGCGTCAGGCACGGTGCGGAGGATGCGCTCGACGAGCGCGGTCCCGAGGAAGCCGGTCCCTCCGGTGACGAAGAACCGCTTGCCTCGAAGGGCGGCGGCGATCCGCATCCCTCTGGTCTACCACCCGGTAGGCATTGGTGTCTACCGAATGGTAGGGAGACGGAGTAGGCTCTTGGAGGTGCCCACTGCGGCGCACACGCCGACGCACGAGCGGATCCTGGATGCCGCCCTCGGGGCGTGGGGGACTCGCGGGTACGAGGCGACGTCGCTCGACGCCCTGGCAACCGGCCTCGGGATCGCCAAGCAGTCGATCCTCTACTGGTTCCCGAGCAAGGAGGCGCTCCTCGACGCGGTGATCTCGCGCAGCGCCGAAGAGCTTGCCCACGCGATGCAGTCAGCCCTCGAGGACGTGGGAGATGGATGGGCCAGGGTCGAAGCGGTGGTGCGTTCGGTGTTCCGGCTCGCGGCGCGCCGACCCGAGCTGCTCGGCCTCGTGCGCGAAGTGTCCCGGCTCGGACCTCCCGCCGCGACGAAGATGACGGTCGAGCTCCAGCCGCTCGTCCGCCGGGCATCGGAGTTCCTCGAGGCGGAGATGGACGCCGGGCACATGCGCCGCCACGACCCGAAGCTGCTTCTTCTCGCGATCTACTCGACCGTGATCGGCATGGTCACCGAGGTAGACGTGCTGCGCGCGCTCGGTGAGGAGCCCACGGCGCGATCACTGGTGCGCCGCCGCGCCGACGTGCTGCAGCTGCTGCGCTCGGCGCTCGTGGCTGGCTGATCGGCCCCGGGGTTCCGTGGGCAGGAGGGGCCGACGGCCAGCCTTAGCCCGTGGGCGGCGCCACCTTCTTCTTCGGTGGCGACTTCGGCGTGTAGCGCTTGTTCGCCGCAGGCGAACGACGCGTCGCGGAGGCGCCGGCCCCCTTTCCCTGACGAGCCCTCGGCGCCGCTCCCTTTGCGCGTCGCGTCGATCCCCGCGGTGGGGGAGCGGTCCAGCCAGGCATGGGGCTCTTCGCGGTCGGGGCGCCGTACTTCTGGGTCCGCCATGCTCGGAGCATGATCCACCCGCCGGCCACCCCGTAGGGGAGGAGCACGATGAGAGAACCGAAGGCAAGGCCCGTCATCACCATCGTGAAGGCGAGCGGGGCTCGTCTGCGGATTCGCACCGTGACGTAGATAGCGACGGCGAGGACAAGGGATACCACGAGCGGGAGCACGTAGTGGCTCGGAGGGTAGACGCCGTTGCACGACTTGGTCGATGCCACGTAGTGGAGGTGAGTGATCCCAATGACCGTGCCGCACGACTTGCCCTTCGGCTTGACCGTCGTGAGCACGGAGGTCTTCGACACCATGCCCGGCACGTTGGCGTAGATCGCGAGCACCACCCCGAGAGCTGCTCCGGCGATGCCGAGCTTGCGCTCGGTCGGGTCGACCCCGGAGATCCGCGTCCGCTTCTCGTCGTCCGACATCCGCGAGAGGTCCACGTCGGCAGGCGTGGGCGACGACGACCTGGGAGGTGGGGGGCGCAGGAAGGTCTGGGAGAGCCGCTGCCAGGCCGTCGGGCCGGAATCGCCACCGACAAGTGTGATGGGGGCTGTATCACCTCGCGGCATACCAGGCGAAGGCTACCGGGCGCCGGCGGGTGCATCAGCACCGGCGTCAGCGGGGGCGGGAACCGCCAGTTCAGGCTGCTCGAGGGAGGTCGGCTGGGCCAGGATGCGGGTACGGCGCGCTATCGTCGTCTAGCCGCCCCGGCTCCCGGCGCGGCTTCTGGGGCGCTTAGCTCAGCTGGTTAGAGCGCAGCCTTCACACGGCTGAGGTCGGAGGTTCGAGTCCTCTAGCGCCCACGAAATTCGGTTGTACGAACCACCCGCTTGTTGGCTGTTCAGACGGCGATGACGTCGACGAGCCCTTGCAGACCTCGGAAGTCTTCGGGGTTCCGCGTGTAGACCGGCAGATTCGCGGCACAAGCGGTACCAGCGATCAGGAGATCCAGGGCCCGAGTCCCACGCGCTTTTCGTCCGCTCGCGATCTCAGTGGCGTAGATGCGGCCATAGGCACGGGCTGCCTCTCCGTCGAAAGGAAGGGGATCGAAGGCCGCTTCCGCCCGCTGTAATCGGTCCTGTCGGCGCGCCCGCTCTGCGGCGTCCCCCGTCGCGTGAGGACCGGCAGCGAGCTCTGCCATGGTGATAGCGCTGACAGCAAGCTCGATCGGGAGCTGACCTGCCTCGAGTTGTTCGAGGTCGATGACGACGGAGGTATCGATGATCCCCCGTGGAGCGCGTTGGGGATCAGGCACGGGGGGCGGGGTCCTGGGATGCAACGCTGTCGAGGTCGGTGCGAAGCCGGGCCAGGTCAACGCTTGGAGCACCACGGAACATGGCA
>JBOGGB010000452.1:0-5936 GCA_050743605.1 Acidimicrobiales bacterium | reverse complement strand
GTACGCGGGAGGCGCTGCGGGGTACGCGGGGGGCGCTGCGGGCCTGGAGCCCGGCCCAGCCGGGCTCGCTCCCGGGGCTGCGGGGTACGCGGGGGGCGCTGCGGGGTACGCGGGCGGGGCTGCCGAGCTCGCGCTCCAGCAGACCTTCATCGGGCTGTCCCAGCAGCAGGGCGCCGTGACAAAGTCCGTGACCGCCGACACGTTCAACAGCTCGGGCGACTACTACGCGGAGGTGATCGGCCTGAACGGCGCGTCCTCGCCGACAGCGTTCACCATCACAGTCACGAGGGCCGGCACGTCCTGCTCGACAGTGCCCTTCGGAAACGTGCCGACGACGACCTTCCCGACCGCCACAGGAGGGACACTGTCAGGGAAGGGAACCGACTATTCGACGGTCGTCGTGACGGACTCAGAGACCATGCCGACCGTCACGAAGACAGCGGCGCTCTCCTCGGAGATCGGAAAGCTCGCGAGTACAACGACAGGTGTGGTCGTCGACGTCGGCAAGAGCACGGCGGTACGTGCGCTCACGGCGGCGGCGCAGGCGCACCCCTCGTGCCCGTACGCGGTCAATCTCGAGGCCGACGCGATCCAGAACATCGTGAACTCCTACCGCAAGGGCACCGGGACGAACCTGCGGTACGTGGTCATCGTGGGCGGCGACACAGTCATCCCCTTCTTCCGCTACGCCGACCAAGAGAAGGTCGAACCCGAGTCCGACTTCACCCAGGTGATCTCGCTCACAACGCACACCGAGGCCGAGGCTGCCCTCCAGGACGACTACTACCTGACCGACGACCCCTACGGCGCCGCGGCCGCGATACCCATCGACGGAAGCACCCTTCCGCTCCAGAGCGCCGCGGTCGGGCGTCTGGTGCAGAGCCCGACCGAGATCGCCGAGACGATTGCGCGCTACCTGACAACAAGGACAGGGAAGGTCATCAAGGTCAGCTCGTCGCTGAGCGCGGGCTACTCCTTCATGGCCAAACCTGCGCAGACAATCGCGGCGACCTTCGCGTCCGAAGGCGTCACCGGCACGAACAACACACAGCTGATCACGAACGACGGCGTGCCGACGTCCACAATCGGCACTCCGCCCACGAAGTCGTGGACAGCCGCGCAGCTGTCGCAGAGACTCACCGCGAAGTCGCACCAACTCGTCTTCATCGGTGCGCACTTCAATTCGAAGATCATGCTCGCAGCCGACCACACATCGGGCACCGACACATACCTGACAACCAGTACCTTCTCGGACGAGATCGGCACACACCTCCAGGGCGCGCTGGTGCTGTCAGCCGGCTGCCACTCGGGCTACAACGTGAACCCCGCCGACTCCGTCCTCGGGACCACAGTGGCGTGGCCGGAGGCGTTCGCCGGGGCCGGCGCGACGCTCATCGCCGGCAGCGGCTACCAGTACAGCGATGTGAACTACGTCGCGGACAGCGACCAGGTCTACGCGGACCTTGCCACGCAGCTCGACTACGCCCAGGCGACAGGCGGCGTGCACATCGGGACGGCCCTCCTCCACACCGAGTGGGAGTACCTCGCGAGCCTCGAAGCTCTGGACGGGCTCTCGGAGAAGTCGCTCCTCCAGGTGACGCTCTACGGGCTGCCGATGCTCGGCATCTCGATCGGCACATCGGCGCCGCAGAGCGCGCCGGGCGCCTCCGCCAGCGTGATCGGTGGCGTGACGGAGGCGGCCACCGGCCCGGGCGGGGCGCTCGGCCTCGGCCAGGCCACACTGCACCTGGCAGCGACAATCACACCCACGCCGATCAAGCCCTCGACCACAGTCGGCACAGCGACACGCGTCTACTACAAGGGGCCGTCAGGCGACACCTCGGAACCGGGCACTCCCGTCGTCCCGGTGCAGACGGTCAACGTGAGCGTGCCGGACAAGACGCTGCGCGGCGTCGGGCTGTGGAAGGGTACGTACTCCGACACGAGCTCCGCCCAGCCAATGGTCGGTGATCCGGCATCGGAGACAGCGCCGACACCTCCGACATTCTCCTCCAGCGTGTACGCGCCGGCGAACATCTGGAACCCGAACTACTTCGGCACACTCACGAACGGCACGGGGACGACGCTCGGCGTCACCCCGATCCAGTACGTGACCACACCGTCGGACCCCGCGAGAGCGACGATGCGGACGTACCGGACACTCACATTCGCGCTCTTCTACTCGAGCGCGACCGGCACAGCGGCGGACGCTTCCGCCCCTGGGATCTCTGACGTCACCGTCACCACGACAGCGACAACGGCGACCGTGACGGCCACAGTCCCCGACAACGAGGCGGCAGGCGTCCAAGAGGTCTGGACGACGTACACCTACCCGGGGGCCACCGGCACGTGGACTTCGACGCTGCTCACCGAGACACCGAAGAGCCCGGACACCTGGAAGGCCTCGTTCGCGCTCGCGCACCCAGACTCGAGCGACTTCGTCGTCCAGGCGGTGAACGGCGTGGGCGAGGTGAGCATGGACGACGACACAGGCGCCTACTTCACGCCGTCGCTCCCGGGCAACCCGACTCCGGCTGCCTACACGCTGTCGCTCCCGGTCTCGGCCTCAGGAGCCTACGGGGCGACCGCGACGGTCACCGCCTCCCTCACCGCGACGACATCGTCTGGAGATGCGGCGCACCGCCCGATCTCCTTTGCGATCGGAAGCCAGGAGGCGACCGCGTACACGGCGGCGACAGGTACGGCCACCGCGCGCATCTCGCTCGGGGACCTCGTGCCCGGGACATATTCGATGTCGGCGAGCTTCGGCGGCGACGGCGCGGATGCGCCAGCCCATGCGAGCTCCACCTTCCAGGTCACGATGGCATCTTCGACACTGACCGTCTCTGCTCCGTCCGCGCTCCGGTCGGGCGGACTCAGCGGAGTCTCGGCGAAGCTCGCCTCCGGCGGTGCTCCCCTGGGCCAGGAGAGCGTCTTCTTCTCGGTGACCTCTCCCACCGGCGCCGTCGTGGCGACCAGCGTCGGCACAACCACGGACAAGGGGATCGCCCAAGCGGGGATGCTCGAGCTGCCGGCTGGCGACGTCGGGCCCGGCTACACCCTTCACGCGTACTTCGCGACATCCACGACGCCCGTCTCCGCCACGGGGACGGTGAACGCGTCCCTCGTCGGGTACGACCCGGCGACCGCGAGCTCGGCGAACACCACGACGGTCACCGACGCGACGAGGACGACGCTCGTCGCCGCTCCCAGTCCGGGGACTTTCGGAAAGGCCGTCAAGCTCACCGCGACAGTTGCGCCGACAGGGACCTCGTCTTCGACGTGGCCGACCGGGGCGGGAGCCGCGTACCCGACGGGCTCGATCACGTTCGAGAACGGCTCGACGGTCCTCGGCACGGCGACGCTCGCGCTCTCCTCTGCCGGAGTCGACACGGCAATCCTCACAGTGACGGGGTTGCAGGGCGGGACGCACACACTGACCGCGCTCGACGCCGGCAGCACCTACCTGACCGCGAGCTCGGCCGTCGCGGAGGAGGCGATTGGATTCACCGAGACGATCTCTGGGAGCAAGAGCGGATCCCTGGTGATCACCTCGGGAGAGACCGTCCTCATCACCGGAAAGGTCTCTGGCTCGATCTCGGTCGAGCCAGGAGGCGGGCTGGAGATCGAGGGAGGCAAGGTCTCCGGTGCGATCTCGGCAACCGGTGCGACCGGCTTCACCCTGTGCGGAGCGACCGTCAGCGGAGCGATGTCGGTGAGCGCGAGCACGGGGTCCGTGCTCATCGGCGGGGGGACAACAGGCTGTGCCAAGTCCAAGATATCGGGAGCGATCTCGCTGTCGGGGAACAAGGGTCCTGTCGAGCTCGCCACCAGCACCATCAGCGGCCCGGTGTCGCTGTCGGGCAACACGGGCAGCCTGGTGCTCGTCGGCTCGACGATCAGCGGCTCGGTGAGCGTCTCGGGCAACAGGGCGCCGACGGGGACGGGGATCGAGATCTCGGCGAACAAGATCTCCGGGTCGCTGTCCTGCTCGGGGAACGCTCCAGCGCCGACGGATGCCGGCAAGGCGAACACCGTGGCCGGGGCGCGCAGCGGGCAGTGCGACTCGCCCAAGACCTTCTGAGCTAGGCGCGGACGGGGCGGCACCGGACGACCACGATCGCGAGATCGTCGCAGTCGTCCGGCGACCGGTAGTCGACCACTGCGCGCTCGACGCGCCGCGCGATGCCCGCCGCGGATCGCCCGTGGGCGTCGTCGAGCACGCGCCCCAGGCGCTCCTCGCCGAACTCGTCTCCGTCCGGCGCGTGCGCCTCGATGACGCCGTCCGTGTAGCAGACGAGCGCGTCGCCTGACTCGAGGGTGAGCGCCGCCTCGCCGATCGGCGCGTCCGGGAGGATCCCGAGGACGAGACCGGTCGACGACATGGCCGCCTCGATCTGGCCGCCGGCGCGTTGCAAGATCGGCGACGGATGACCCGCCGAGGTGAGGACCACCTCGAGCGCACCGCCGCCCTCCGGCGGGCGGAAGTGCGCGAGGACGGCCGTGCAGAACCGGTCCTCGGGGGCGGCGCGCAGGAGGGCGAGGTTCAGGTGGCCGAGGATCGCCCGGGGCCCGGAGGCGGATTCCGCGAGGGCGCGGGCCGTGTACCGGGCGACGCCCGCGAGCCCGGCCGCTTCGGGCCCGATGCCGCTGGCGTCCCCGAGCAGCACGTACCACCCGCCTCTCCCGTCGGCGAAGGCGTCGTAGAAGTCGCCGCCCACGAGGTTCCCCGACCCGGTCGGACGGTAACGCACCGCGAGGTCGACCCCGTCGAGCTCGGGGAGGCCGGGAGGCAGCAGAGTCTCCTGCAGTGCCGACGCGACCCGCGTCTGCTCGCGGAATGCGTCGCTCACCTCGAGCACCTGGCCGAGGTGGTCGGCGAGCGCCGCCACGAGCGCGAGCTGGCGCTCGGAGAAGGCCCATGCCCGGTGGTGGACGAGCACGAGGACGCCGCGCACGCCGCCGTCCCCGGAGATCGGCAACGCGTGGAGCGAGCGGAGCGCGCGGCCGTCCGCGGTGACGAACGGGTCCTGGGGGGTCCCAGGAGCCGGCCAAGAGCCTGCGGGCCGCAGCTCGGCAAGGTCTCCGATGTACACGGAGGCGCCACCGAGCGCGGTCGCGACCATCGGCCAGCGCTCTGGCCGGGCCCCGTGGTCCACGGATGCGGCATCAGGACCCCCGGAGACCCTCGTCGCCGAGTCCTCCAGGACCACCCATCCGACGCGTGCAGTCGACAGGAGGCATGCGCCCTGCACGAGCACCCCGGCGACGCTGCGCGGGGACCCCTCCGCCAGCGCCCTGGGCAGCAGGGCGAGCACGCGCTCCAGCCGGTCGCGCTCGACCGCGGCGAGGAGGAGGCGGCTGCGCCCGGGCACGTCGTCCCCGACCGCCTTGGCGAAGTGCGAACCCCTCCCCTCCGCGCTCAGGACCACAGCTCGAACCAGGTGGACTTGCCGTTCTCCAAGCGGTTCCAACCGCAGCGGTCCGCGAGCTGCTCCACGAGGAGCCACCCCCTGCCGCCCTCTGCCATCGCGTCGGCGAGACCAGGGTCGGGCATCTCGACCCCCGAGTCCTCTACCTCCACACGCACGACGCCCTCTCCCACGTCGATCCGCAACCGGATGTCGGTCCCCGCGTGCACCACCGCGTTCGCCAGCAACTCGCTCACGAGGAGGACCGCGACGTCGACGCGGTCGCCGTCGACGCCGACGTCGACGCCGGCGAGCGCCTCGCGGACCGCGACGCGCGCCCTGGCCGGTGCGCTCACCACGGCCTTCAGCCCGAGATCGACGTGGCGGGCCGTGACGAAGGGCGTGGAGGGCCCGTCCGGGGCCGGAGGCTCGCGCCGCCGCGACGCTTCGGTGCGGCCCGGCGCGGTCGCGAGCGCCTCCGCGGCCTCCAGGTAGACACGGCTAGACCGCCGCAGCGCCTGCAGC
>JBOGGB010000451.1:0-4815 GCA_050743605.1 Acidimicrobiales bacterium | reverse complement strand
CCCGAACGCCCACCGGTGGAACGTGTCCAGGCCTGCGTCCGCCAGTCCCGGAAGGTCCGCCGCGGCCCGGGCGGCCATGCGCCGCACCGGGTCGTCAGGGGGCCGTCGCCCGGCGTGGAGCGCGGCGTGGCGGAGCACCAGCTCCTCGTCGAGCGCGCCATGGGGCGAGTGGCCCGCGAGCCGGACCTGGAGCGTGAAGGGGGGCAGCGAGTCCCGGGGCGGCTCGGCGGGCAGCAGGGCGTCGAAGTCCTCGCCGTCGAGCTCGTAGTAGCCCGAGTTGTGGAGGTAGCCGAACCGCCGGGCCTCGACGTCGATCATCGAGGCCAACACCATCGTCTTCTGGTGCGCGCTGCGATAGGTGAGGCCGGCCGTGTCCGGCAGCCACCAGGCGTCGGCGTCGAAGACGACGAGGTTCCCGAGCTGCAGCTCCTCTTCCACGTGGGAGCGGAGCGGCCGCCAGATGTTCAGCTCGTCGACCCCGATGCCGTACAAGAGGGCGAGGGTCTCGGCGGGAAACGTGAACATGCGCCACTGCGCGCCGTCGAAGTCCGACGCCAGCGTGAAGCCGAGCGCGGCCACCGGGTCGTGGCCGAGCGCGTGGAGCGCCTCGATCCACAGGTCGGCCATGCAGTTGGTCTCGTTCCACACCCTGTCGGGCCCGTGGAGCTCGTGGCTCCGGTACCCGGCCGGGTCCAACCCCAAGACATCCGCTCGCATCGCTCGCCTCTTCGCCTCTTCGCTCGTCAGTTCTTCAGCTCGTCGCCGGCCCAGTCCGCTCAGCGCTGGTGTCCCACCAGGCCGAGCTGCGCCCGGACGTAGAACGGCCACCCCGCAGTGTCGAACCCGTGCACGGCCAGCAGCGCGACCACCACTCGGTCGACGCCGAAGGCGACGCACGCGCTGTGAGCCGTCTCGCCGTCTGCCGTCTCGATGCCGAAAGGCTTGCCGAAGTGGTCCCGGTGGCAGTTCGCCGACATCACCGCGGTCACCCCCTCGGTGCCGGGGATGGCCGTCACGCCTTCCATCTTGAGCTCCTCCTCGCGCTGGCCGGCAGCCAGCACCACCCCGACCCTGCCGAAGAAGGGGTCGGAGGCAGGCACGGCGGCCATCTCGAGCCCGAGCGACTCGAGCGTCCGCACGCAGCGCGCGAGCCCCTCCTCGCGGTGGGCCCACGCGTCGTCTGCCGACCCCACGAACACCACCTCGTGCATGACGAAGCTCTGCATCCGTCCGGCCTGGACGCTCGGCTCGTGACGGAAGCAGCGGCTCTCGACGTCGAAGTACCGTCCGCCCACGGGCAGGGTGCCCGTGCACAGCGGGTAGACGCCGTGGCAGGCGGCCGAGGCCATGACGACCTCGGCGGGCTCCAGCATCGAGGGCCAGTCGCCCCCGGACTCCACCCGGCGCAGGAGCTCCTTGTGCTCGGAGTCGCCTCCGTTGAACACGTGCACCGACCCCATGAGGTCCGGGAAGGACTCGAGGTAGTTCGTGTGGGCGAAGGTGCTGCGCGCCAGGACCGGGGGCAGGTACAGCCGGGTGGCGCCGAGCGTGGCGGCCCAGCGGTGCAGCAGCTTGCCGACCCCGTCGGCGACGTCCTGGTAGGTGCCCGAGCGTCCGTACAGGCCGAGGACTCCGGTCGGGACGAGCAGGCCCGCGTCCAGCATTTGCTGGACCAGGGTGCCGTCGGGCTCGGCCGCCGTCGCGCCGGCGCTCGAGCCGTTGTGCGTCTCGATCTGGACCATGGCACTCACCTCTTCCCTCCGGTCGTCTCGGATCCGGACTGCTCCCGTGCGACGAGCAGCAGCTGCGCGTTCTCGCCGAGGATCCGGTCGTTGCTCACCATCAGCGCCGCGCTGTGCGCGTCGCGCAGCTCCCGTCCGAGGCTGTAGGGCGTACCCTCTCGGTAGCCGTCCATCCCGCAGATCCCGAGCGCGCCGCCGACGACGTCGACGACGAGCTTGGACGCCCCGACTTTCAGCGCGTTGAGCGCGACGGTGTCGCCGAGCTGCTCTGCCTCCCGCCCGCCCGAGGCTCCGTCGTAGGAGGCGACGGTGCCCGCCACGAGCGCCTGCAGCTGCTGGTGCGTCACGCCCAGCTCTGCGAGCTTGCGCGCGCCGGGGGGCACGGTCCCGGGGTCCTGGCGCGCCTTCTTGCGCACGAGGGCTCCGGCCTTGGCCATCGCGGACGACGCGATCCCGAGCCACACGTGGCTCCACAGGATGTGGGACCAGGGCAGCATCGTGAGCGCGGCGATGTCGGCGAAGGGCTCGTCGAGGACCATCGACTGCGGGCCGCTCGCCCGCAGGACGAAGCCGGGGCTGCACGTGCCGCGCAGGCCGAGCGTGTCCCACTCCCCCACCTGGTCGAGCTCGACCTCGGGCTTCACGCACGCCACGAGCACCTGGTCCCCGGGCAGGCTGTCCGGGGTGCGGCGGGCCGTCACCAAGATGGCGTCGGCGTGCGCGCCGTAGGAGATCACGGAGGCCTGCTTCTCGAGCTCGAAGCGGTCCCCGACGTGGTGCACCGCGCAGCTGGACTCGCGCAGCTTCCCGCCGATCCCGGCCTCGGTCGTCGCCGAGGCGATCAGGAGCTGGCGCTGGGCGACCTCGGCCAGGAATGCCCGCAGCGCCTCAGAGCGGCCGTGGCGCACGAGGCAGGCGACCTGGAGGTGGTGCATGGCCAGCACCATGGCGCTGGACGCGCAGTGCCGCCCCAGCGCCAGGACGCCCTGGCTCGCCTCGCTGAGCGTGGCGCCGCCTCCGCCCAGCTCGGTCGGCACCATCGCCCCGAGGATGCCCGCCGCCTTCAGCGCGTCCAGGGTCTCTGCGGGGAAGCGGGCGGCACGGTCGACGTCGGCGGCGTGCTCGGCCGCCACCTCCTGCCCGATGCGCCGCGTGGCCTCGAGGGCTCCGATGCGGTGGACCGCCTCCGCACGCACGGCGTCTGCCGTGCCCACCGCCGCGGTGTCGAGGGTGAGGGAGGCGGTCATGCCGGGACCGCCAGCGCGTCGAGCTCGCCCAGCGCGCGCCGGAGCGCGCCGATGGACGAGAACGTGCTCTTGCGCAGCATCGACTCGGGGAACTCCACGTCGAAGGCGTCCTCCAGGGCGAGCATGACGTTCACGCTGGCGTGCGACGTCATCCCTGCCTGGAACAGGTCGTCCTCCTCGCCGAGGTGGTCCACGTCGAGCGGGAGCCGCGCGTGCTCGGTCAGGAGGTCGCGGATGCGTCGGTCGGTGTCGTCGCTCATGGTCATCGCTCTCTTCCTCTGTGTCTGGGTCGGGTGCTGCGGTCTCGTGTCGTCCTGTCGGTCGTCGGGGGCGCTTCGAGGTGGCGTGCACGCCGCCGCGACCACGGCGACGGCAAGTCCGGCCTCGTGGCTGAGGCTCACGCTCATCGCGTGCACCCCGCGGGCGGCGGCCAGCGACGCGGCGCGACCGTGGAGGCGGATCCGGCAGGCGCCGCTGCGCCGCCGGACGATCTCGATGTCACGCCACTGCGGCCGGCTGCCCGAGGGCTCGAGCACCTTGAGCACCGCCTCCTTCGCGGCGAAGCGGGCGGCCAGGGACGCCGACGTCCCCTCGTGCGGGTCCGCCGCGCCGCAGCTCTCGATCTCGTGGTCGGTGAAGAGGCGCCGCAGGTAGCGGTCCTCGAACCGCGCGGCGGCGGCCTCGACCTCCCCGATGGACGTCATGTCCACTCCCACCCGGACCGGACCCCCGGCGTAGGTGCGCTCAGCCACGGACGGCTCCCAGCACCTGGCGGACCAGCACGTCGGCCTGCAGCTCGGAGGGGAGGGGGACGACCAGGTGTGCCGCGCGCACGGCCCGTGCGCCGTCGGGCACGGCGGCTCGGACCGCGGCGTCCAGATGCGCGGCGACCGCGGCCCCGTCGTCGTCTCGGTCCAGGAGCAGCACGGCCACCACGAACGTGCCCGGGCCCACCCTTGCGACGACGTCGTCGAACCGCAGCTCTGCGCGCAGCGCCGCGGCGATCCTGGCGACGGCTCCCGCTGTCGCCGCCGCCGAGCTGTCCGACCCGCCCGAGTGGGCCAGCTCCAGCGCGACCAGGCCGAGCGACCAGCCGGCCTCGCACGCGACGCCCAGGGTTCGCCCGAGGCGCGCCAGGAGGACGGCGGGCGACGCCGAGCCGGTCAGGGGGTCGGTCTCGGCGAGCAGGTCCACCGGGCCTGCGGGCGGAGTGGGCGGTGCGGGCGGTTCGGGCGGTGCGGGCGGTGCGGCGTAGGGCGCGTACCGAGGCGGCGGAGCGGGCGCGACCTGCGCCTCGTGCTGGGTGTAGCGGATGTACTGGGTGTAGGGGGAAGGGGGTGGCGGCGGCGCGTACGGCGCGAACCGCGCGGCGGTCGGCTCCGGTTGCCCCTGGGGCGTCTCGTAGGTGTCCATGTCAGCTCCGGCTCCAGGCGCGCCCGGGGCGGCACGCGGCGAACGAACCCTGCGGCGCGCCAACGTCGCGCGGGCGGTCTCGGCCATCGCGGCCAGCTCCCGACGCGTCGAGGGGTGGGCGACGAGCAGGACTGCCGGCAAAAGGAGCAGCAGCGCCCGGGGCATCGCCACGAGCGGCACGCACACCGGCGGGAGGAGGGCGACGAGCGGCACGACGAGCCGGCGGTAGCGGATGGCGACCAGACGGCGCGCCGAGACGTGGATGCACCAGGCCGAGCCCACCGAGGCCAACGACGCGATCCCGTAGCCGACGATCCCCAGCTCCCGGACGGCGACCAGCGAGACCAGGCTCACGATCCCGAGCTCGACCGCCCTCGAGACGGCGGGCGGCATGTTGCGTCCCCGCGCGTAGA
>JBOGGB010000450.1:0-1540 GCA_050743605.1 Acidimicrobiales bacterium | reverse complement strand
GGGCCGCTCCGTGATCCATTCCGCCGACGTCGTCTTCACCGAGTACCGGAATGTATGGGTGTAGGACCAATTCGCCGTCATGTCCGCGATCGTGATCTTCCACTCGTTTGTGCTGATGAGCGTCACGGACGCGCGCAAGACGTCCCCGGGGGCGACGGCAAGCGATGGTGTGCCTCCGGGAGTCGACAAGGATGTCAGTGTCCACGCGGACTCCGGGAGCACCTCCACCCAGGCTGCGTATCCGACCTCGCCTTTCGCGGTGACCTCGATGGTTCCGGTCTGGATGAGCGTTGTCCCCGTGAACCCCCCGATGCCGATCCATGTCGCTGCGAACTGGAGGGTGGAAGACGGGACGATAGAGGGCACCTTCCACGTCCCGCTCACCGAGGTCAGGTTCGCGCCAAGGTGCACCTCACCAGACCAGTTCGCCGCGACGTGCACAGTGTCGGAGCTCCGGTCGTCGGATGCCGAGGGAAGGGCGGGATTGCGTTTGGCGGGACGCATCTCGTCCGGAAGACGGTGCTGCAGCATGGTCCGCACCGACGTGGGGAGCGACCCCGTGCCCGCGTCCCTTGCCGGGGCGCCGGGAGGGGTGGACTCGTGACGGACCGTCGAGGGGGAGGCGGTTGCCACCGTCGGTGCGGACGCGATCCACGTCACGCTCAGCATCGACACCAGCAAGATCGCTATCAGCCCGGTCCTTCGCGCCGGCCGATCCATGGCCCCTCCACCGTTGCCGGAACCTTACGTGAGCGCGCAGCGTATCCCCTGCGGCGCGACGCCTGCCCGGCGCCACGGGCCTCCCGGGGGACATCCGCACCGCGGAGGCGTGACGCTACACTTCAGGCGCAAACTATGTGGGCAGACCGGATCACGTCGTTACACGAGGTCGAGCCCGGCAGTCACGTCGTCAACTTCTACTCCGACGACGACCTGCTCGCGGCTTCGGTCGCCCAGTACGCCTTCGAGGGCCTGCGCCGGGGCGAAGGCGTGGTCCTCGTCGTCGACTCTCCCCACCTCGACGCGATCCGACGGGACCTACACGACCGCGGGGTGGACCTCGAAGCCGACCCGACACTCGGGGTCTGCCTGCTCGAAGCCGGAGCCGTGCTCGACCACATCATGGTCGACGGACGACCGGCTGCCGACCGCTTCGCCGCCGTCATCGGAGCAGCGCTGCATTCGGCGTTGCAGGGACGTCCGCGTGCCCGAGTCTACGGAGAGATGGTCGACAAGCTCTGGCGGGAAGGCGATGTCTCCGGAGCCCTGGCGCTCGAGGTGATGTGGAACGAGCTCGTTCGCGAGCTGCCCTTCACGCTCTACTGCGCGTACCGCGAGACCCTCTTCGGAGGAGCTCCAGAAGAGGCTGACCTGAACGCGCTGGATGCGACCTGCCGCCTGCACTCTTCGGTCGTCGCAGACGGGGTGCTCGCGCCACGTACCAGCGCTTTCCGCAGCTTCGCCGCGGACGACACCGCTCCGGCGGCGGCGCGTGCGTTCCTCCTTGAGACCCAGCAGAGCCCAGGCGCCCGCCTCGCAC
>JBOGGB010000449.1:0-3672 GCA_050743605.1 Acidimicrobiales bacterium | reverse complement strand
GGCGGGTGACGGCCCGGACGACCGCGCGTCAGTGGATCAACGGGCGATCTTCGTCGTGCAGGAGCACCACGCCCGCAGTCTGCACTGGGACCTGCGGCTGGAGCGTGACGGCGTCTACGTCTCGTGGGCGGTGCCGAAGGGCCTCCCGACCGACCGGGCCACGAACCACCTGGCGGTGCACGTGGAGGACCACCCGCTCGAGTACGGCTCGTTCGAGGGCACCATCCCGGCGGGCGAGTACGGCGCCGGCGAGGTCGCGATCTGGGATACGGGCACGTACGAGGCGACGAAGTGGACGGACCGAGAGGTGAAGTTCCACCTCCACGGGGCGCGGGTCGATGCCCGCTTCGTCCTGTTCTCGACTCGGGGAGACGACTGGATGCTCCACCGTGAGGACCCCGCACCCGAAGGCTGGGAGCCGCTTCCCGGTTCGGTCGCGCCCATGCTCGCGGTCGCGGGCGAGCTGCCCTCCGAGCAGGAGGGGGACTGGCGCTACGAGTACAAGTGGGACGGGGTGCGGACGATCGCCTACGTCGAGGGCGGGCGAGTCCGGCTCGTCTCGCGCGCGGAGCACGACCGCACTGCCGCGTATCCCGAGCTTCGCAAGCTCGGCGACGCGCTCGGATCACGCCAGGCGGTGCTCGACGGCGAGATCATCGCGCTCGACGCAGATGGAAGGCCGAGCTTCGAGACGCTTCAACCGCGCATGCTGGTCGAGGACGCCGCACGTGCCCACCGGCTCGCGGCCACGGTGCCGGTGACCTACATGGTCTTCGACGTCCTCCACCTCGACGGCGCGTCGACGCTTGCGCTCGCGTACGCCGAGCGGCGACGGATGCTCGAGGGACTCGGGCTCGGGGGCGACCACTGGGCGGTCCCGCCCTCCCACGTGGGCCCGGGCGCCGACCTGCTCGCCGCCGCCCGGACCGGCGGCATCGAGGGCGTGGTCGCCAAGCGCGCCGGCAGCCCCTACCGGCCCGGGAGGCGCAGCCCGGACTGGGTCAAGGTGAAGCTGCACCGCACGCAGAGCGTCGTGGTCGGAGGGCTCAGCGCGCCCAGAGGCTCGCGGACCGGCTTCGGCGCGTTGCTGGTCGGGGTCCCCGGCCCCGACGGCCTCGTGTACGCGGGGAAGGTAGGGACTGGGTTCGGCGAGCCGGCGATCGGAGAGCTCCTCGTCCGGCTGCTGCCCCTGCGCCGCCCGCTCCCACCCTTCTCCTCCCCGGTCCCGCCCGCCGATGCCGCAGGCGCGACGTGGGTAGAGCCAGAGCTGGTGGGAGAGGTGCGCTTCAGCGAATGGACGCGTGCAGGAAGGCTGCGACAGCCCGCGTGGCTGGGGCTGCGACACGACGTGCGGCCCGACGACGTGGTCCGCGAGCCCTGAGACCCGGGGCGGACCGGCACAGGAGGATCGTGAGCCCCGAGGCCCAGGTGGTGACGGAAGTGGACGGGCGCCGCGTCGTCCTCACGCACCTGGACAAGAACCTCTTCCCGGAGACCGGCTTCACGAAGGCCGACGTCATCGACTACTACGTGCGCATCGCGCCGGTGCTCCTCCCGCACCTCGCCGGTCGCCCGGTCACCTTCGTGCGCTACCCCGACGGGGTGGACGCCGGCTCCTTCTTCGAAAAGCGCGTCCCCAAGGGCGCGCCGGACTGGATCAGGACCATCGACATCCCGCGCTCGGGCCGAGCGAAGGAGCCAGCGATCCGCGCGCCGGCGATCGGTGACCTGGCGTCGCTCGTGTGGGCGGCCAACCTTGCCGCCCTCGAGCTCCACGTTCCCCTCTGGCGGAGCCGGCGCCCAGGCGAGTACGGGCGGTTCGACCAGCTCGTGCTCGACCTGGACCCGGGCCTTCCGGCCACCGTGGTCGAGTGCTGCGCGGTCGCCCGCATCCTGGTGGAGGTCCTCGCAGCGAGGGGCCTCAGGAACGTGCGCCCGAAGACGAGCGGGAAGAAGGGTCTCCAGCTCTACGTGGCGCTCCGTCCCGCCCGCTCCCCAGAGCGGGTGCGTGCCGAGGCGATGGAGATCGCCCACGCCGTCGAGCGCGAGCACGGGGACCTCGTCGTGGCCAAGATGCGGAAGGACCTCCGCCCGGGCAAGGTCTTCATCGACTGGAGCCAGAACGCGCCGGCGAAGACGACGGTCGCGGCCTATTCGCTCCGGGCGCTGGAGCACCCGTCGGTCTCTACGCCCGTGACGCTCGAAGAGGTCGCGGCGTGCGCGGCCGGCGGCGACCCCGAAGCGCTGCGGTTCGGGCCCGAAGAGGTGCTCGCCCGGGTCGAGCGCCTCGGCGACCTCTTTGCCGCCGGTTGAGCGCCGGCACCTGACCGTCGTCGAGTGGGCTTGAATGGAGGCATGGCCGACGCGTGCTCTCATGTCGATCTCGTCCGGGACGTCTCGCCCTCGGCGGACGGCTGCGAGGACTGCCTGCGGGACGGAGGAACGTGGGTCCACCTCCGCCTCTGCATGTCCTGCGGCCACGTGGGCTGCTGCGACAGCTCGCAGCACCGTCACGCCACGGCACACTGGCGCGACCACCACGACCATCCCGTCATCCGCTCCTTCGAGCCTGGCGAGGACTGGTGGTGGTGCTACGAGGACGAGCTGATGTTCGAGGTCGGGGGGGCCGCGCCGGCGCCCTCCCACTCCTGATCAGACGCGGGCGTCCCCCCGCCACCGGGCCACGGCGACGGGGGGACGGACACGACAGATGGGTCGGATCGTCCCTCGCTCAGCTGGAGGCGCGGAGCCGGCGGCGGAGGACGAGCATCCCGGCGCCGAAGACGAGCAGGCCGCCTCCCACCGCGAAGAGGGTGACGTCCTGGACCCCGGCGGTCGATCCTCCACCGGTCTGAGGAGCGCCGTTCGGGACCGAGCTGACCTGTGACGCGGTGAGCGGTCCGCAGAGCGCCGGAGCGGTCGCCGCCAGTGGGAGCGAGGGCACCAGTGTGCTCTTCAACGTGGTCGCCGCCTTCGGTGCGGTGGACGGTGTGAGGCCGCGCACGACGATGACCGCGTTGTTCGTCCTGATCGCCTTCGTCGCTGTCGCGCTCAAGGTGATGGTTCGGCTGTACGTGTAGCTGGCCCCTCCGGCGCGATTGTGACTGTGGTCCCCTTCGACGCTGTGGTGCCGCCGGGTGCCAACGACAGCGTCGTCTGGATCTCGCCGTATGTGGGCTGCGCGTCCACGGTCGAGATGACGCCTGTGCGATTGGCGGTCGAAGAGGTCGGACACACTCCCTGTCCCAGTCCGTGGATGTGCTGGACGTGCGGGAACGGCTTGCCCGTGAAGGTCGCCGCGAGGCCTTGCACGTGCTCGGTGACCGTCGCGGTGCTGCCTGTCAGCACGAGCTTCAGTGTGCCTGAGGCGCTTGTCCGGCCGTTCAGCGGGACCGGATTCAAGGTCGCCATGTACGTCGAGCCCTTTCTCTTCTGGGTCATCTGAACCAGGGCGCCAGTCCGTAGACGAGGTGAGGAACCCAACGCACCGCCGGTGCGTCGGCGACGAGCGCCGGTGCGGAACCGGCCCGATCGAACGGAGCCGTCGTGGCACGCGAGCACCCCATGTCAGAGCCCAGCGAGCCCCGCGGTTCCCACTCGCGCCCGTCCCTCCGGCTCCTGCGCGGAGCCCAGTCTGGCCCGCTCGTCAGCCGCAGGAGGCTGCAGATCGCC
>JBOGGB010000448.1:0-1582 GCA_050743605.1 Acidimicrobiales bacterium | reverse complement strand
AGGTGGGAGCGACCGCGGCGTCGCGCTCGAAGCGGGCTCCCACGCGGACCTGGGAGCGGACCTCCCCGAGCTCGAGCTCCCCGAGACCGATGGCCGCCCACAGGGCCGCGCCGCGTAGGTTCGCGAGGTCCGGGCCGGCCACCTTCTCGACCGTCCGCCCGAGGACGTCTGCATGGATCTGGCACCACAGGTCGGAGAGGGCGCCGCCGCCGATGATGCGCACCGGATCGAGCTGGCGGCCGGTGAAGCGCTCGACGGCCTCGTAGAGCCAGCGGTTGTTGTAGGCGACTCCTTCGAGCACGGCGCGTACGAGGTGGGCACGCGTCGTGGACAGCGACAGGTTGTGGAATCCCGCTCGTGCGTCTCGGTCGTCCACCGGGGACCGCTCCCCGGCGAGCCAGGGCGAGAACACGACGTTGCCGCTCCCCGCCGGCGCCGTGGCGGCGAGCGCCGTGAGCGCGTCGAAGGACGGGACGCCGCTGCCCGTCGAAGAGCCGCTGCCCGCCGAAGAGCCGCTGCCCGTCGAAGAGCCGCTGCCCGTCAGCACGCTGTCTCTGAGCCACTGCAGGCACATCCCCCCCGTCTCGTGGTTGTCGGCGACGAGGTAGCCGGACGGGGTCAGCCCGGGGACCGAGGCGATCTGGTGCAGAGGGTCGGTCTTCTTCGCGGGCACGGGGCAGCTGATCCAAGACGTCGTCGAGATGGCGAGGTGCGGTTCGAAGTCGAGCACCGCGCCCGAGCCGACCGCGGCCGAGTGCAGATCGGTCGTCCCGCTCACCACCACGGTGTCTCCCCGGAGCCCGAGGAGCTCGGCGACCGAAGGGAGCACCGGACCGAGCATGCAACCGGTCTCCACGAGCGGCGGGAGCTTGTCCGCCGGGACGCCCGCGGCGCGCACGAGCACCGGGTCGTACGCGGGATGTGCGGGATGGCGGTTGTCGGTGAGCCACGACGCCGTCATCGACGCGAGGGACGCCGCCGCCCTTCCCGAGAAGCGCATCGAGAGGTAGTCGACCGGCTCGAGGTAGTAGCGCGCGGCGCGCGCCACGTGTGGTGCGTCGTGCTCGAGGTGCAGCATGTGGCCGATCGGATCCGAGCCCGACACCGACGGCGCGCCGCCGCTGCGCCGGACGAAGCGCCACAACGTGAGCGGCGCGTAGCCGAAGAGCGGACCGCCGAAGCGCCGCGACGACCATCTCGCCCCTCGCGTGTCCATCCACAGGACGCAGTCGCCGACGGGGACCCCCCGTTCGTCGACGGGCACCGTGCTGGCCCACTGGCCGGTGCAGGACACCGCGACCACACGGCGCGCGTCGACGCGCCCGCTCGAGAGCCCCCGCCGGGCGGCGTCGAGCACGAGCTGCCACCACTCCTCGGCGTCCTGGACCGCGCCCCCGCCGGGCAGGTGCCTCGTCGTGACCGCGAGGTGGTCGCTCCACGCGACCGCTCCCGAGAGCGACACCAGGCCGACCTTCGGGCCCCCGGTGCCCAGGTCGACCGCGAGCACGAAGCGGTCGTCCCGCGGCTGTCTCGCCCGGGCGCCCACCGGCTGGCCTCCGCGCACGCCGCGGCTACCAGGCCG
>JBOGGB010000447.1:0-3704 GCA_050743605.1 Acidimicrobiales bacterium | reverse complement strand
CGCCTTGATCGCGTCGACGGCGCTGGTCCACGCGCTCGCCCTTCTCACCAAGAACCGGCGAGACTTCCAGCGGGTCTCGGAGCTGCGGCTGCGCTGAGCATCGGCTGAGGCCCGGTGGAAGTGGTGGAGGGGTTTCTGGGGCGGCTGCATAGGGGCGGGCCGGCTACCAGCATGTTTGCGGCAGCCGAGGTCACACAAAGTCGAGATCGACCTCGTCAAGCAGCGCTACCGCCAGGCGATCGAGAGCATTCGCGCAAAGGAACGACCATGACCACCGAACGTCACTCCAGCGTGTGGGACGCCCTCGATTCGGGGTCACCCGGCCACGGATTTCCGATCTCACCCGAGGCAAGGTCGACCGTTTCAGCATCGACACGCTCGTGAACATGCTCACTGCGGCAGGGTTGCACCTCGATCTCCTCGTCCGCGAGATCAACCGAGGGTGACCTTCGTCTCGACGAGACGCGTTTCTCCGGACAGCGGCCGATCACCAGAAGTCGCCCTCTGACTCGACCCAGTAGCGCCGCCGGCGCGAAGGCGAAGTGAATGGCTCGGGCCTCTGCACCCTCGCCGTCGCCGTCGAGGTCGAGCAGTCGGTCGAGGCCGTCCGCGCCGAAGAACCCCGCAGGGTCGACGCCCCACGACTACCTGCGCAAGGAGACGGCTGCGAGAGTCGACGAGCGCCGGGCTATGACCTTCGCCGACCCAGGCGCAGACCGGGGGCTCGCAGCAGCTCGACGGTTCGCCACCGGGCTCTGTGCCGACCACCCTGACGCGGCCGGAAGCTTGCGCGAGGGCCCGGAGGACATGCTCACCGTTCGCCGGCTCGGCATCACCGGCGTGCTCGCACGCACGCTCACCTACACGAACTGCGAGTCGACGATCTCGGTCGCCCGGCGCGCAACTGGTGGAGGCACGATGTTCGAGCAGTGCCGTATCCGTCGGGCTGCGGCCCGACTAAGAGGCGCTGGTCTCGGTGACAGTCGGGATGGTGGTGCCCGCGGTTTGGTAGTCCGCGGTGGCGGCAGCGAGGACCTGTTCGAGTTGGTCGGCTAGGTGTTCTTGGATGTGCCGGGATTGCCCTGCCGCGTTCTCGTAGGCGGCGCCGGCGTCGAGGCGTAGCCGGTGGAGGGCGTCAGCGATCTCGGGCCGGCTGGGATCGTCGAGGGACGCCAGCTTGGCCCCGAGCCGGCCGATCTCGGCGTTCGCCACCTGTACCCGTTCCGCTGCCGGCGCGGCACGGCTCACGATCTCAGCACGCAGCTCGTCAGGGTCGACGCCGAGCGCGGCGAGGACCTCGACGGCTCGTCCGCCCTCGGCAAGCAGTCCGAGCAGGAGATGCTCGGGACCGATATAGAAGCTCGACAGGATCAGCGCCTCGTGTAGCGAGAGCTCCATGGTCCGCTTGGCCGCCGGTGAGAAGGGGATTCTCGGAAACCGGAGTGCCCCGGGGCCGAAGGTCTCCTCGGCGTTGCGGCGGATCGATTCGAGGTCGATGCCGATGGCGGCGAGGGCCTCGGCCGGTTCCACGCTCCCCGCCGGGGGTGGCCCGGACTGCTCTCGTCGCTCGACGACGGTCGTCCTGGCCTGCTCGGTGTCGATCTTCCCGTGGAGGACGTCATGGGCGATCGAGCCTTCGACTTCGAGGAGGCCGAGAAGCAGGTGCTCGGTGCCGATGAACTCGTGATGCAGCTGACCGGCTTCTTTCTCGGCGAGCACGATGACGCGTCGAGAGCGCTGCGTGAACTTCTCGAACATTGCCTCAGTCCTCCATGCCTTGGGCCTTGCGGCGCGGTGCGTGCTTCTCGTGGACCGACTGCTTCGAGACGTTGAGAACGGTGGCGATGTCCTGCCAGGACCAGCTCTGGCCGCGGGCGTTGTCGACGTGGAGTCGTTCCAACTCCTCCAACAGTCTTCTCAGAGCGACGACCGCCCGAAGTCCGACTGCAGGGTCCTTGCTCGTTGCTTCCCCGGCCAGAATGGAGGGGTCGTTCACGCTCATGCCGTCAGGGTAGCCTGACGATTCTTCGTGCGTCAAGTCACCCTGACGGCTGGGCGAGGGGTCAGGGTCGCCCGGGACTTGGAGGTATTGGAGATAGTGGACCAGGGTCGGGGTGACGAGCTGGAAGGTCGGCTCTATGTGGCCACCGCTGCCTCCGCCTCAGCGGTGTACGGAAACGTCGGACTGCGTGTACGGAATCGTCGGAATCGTCGGATGACGGCGTTGGCCATCTGCAGCACGGCCGCCAGCTCGAACGGTGCAGACAGGCTGACCTCGTCGAAGAGGTAGCCGGCCGCCGCCTGGTCTGGTGTGGGAGAACGAGATCCGTGCCGCCCGCGCGTCCGCTCCGCCGACACGACGGGGTTCGGGCGCAGCCGCCGCTCAGTGAGCCAGGTCTGTCTGCATCTGGGTGACGACTGCTGTCGTCACGGCCAGGGGCCCACCGAGGACGGTGAGGGCGGTGATGGTCTTGGCTGCTGTCTTTCCGATCCCTGTGTGGCCTGTCACCTTCAGGAACGCCGCAAGGAATGTGCCGACGACGCTCGGTGTCTCGGTGAGGAGGATCGGGCGCGCCGTGCCGGGAGCACCTGTGGCCGCATTGAGCGGGCTGTCCAAGACCGCTCCTGCGATGCCGTCGGTAAAGCCGTTGCCACGGGCGACGAGTACCCGATGCCCCGGTGTCCAAGTAAGCCCCGTTGTCTTGGCCGCCATCTCGAAGCGGGCGAGCTCGACGGCGGTGTCGGTGTAGTCCCCACCTGCCACCCGCAGCACCGTCACGCCGGTCTTGGCGATGAGGGCTTGCTCGACTGTGTTGGTGACCGCCAGTGTCCCGCCCATCAAGATCACCTGTTTGATCCCGAGCTTTTCGATCGCAGCCACCGCTGTTGTCGAAAGCGTCGTGGGCGGGGTCAAGAGCAACGGGAGCTTTGTGCGATAGGAGATCACAGAAGCCGACTGGGCGTCTTGGAACTCGACCCCTGAGGTCAAGATGGCCGTCGGGACCGCACCCGCAGGGGCCGCGGACCCCGCCCCTGCGGTGTCGTTGAACTTGCCGGTCCCCCCCGCCGCATTCGTTGTGGCGTAGGCGTCGGGGAACCCGAGCGAACCTGCCGTCCCCACGTGCTCAGCGATCGCTGCAGCCGTCGCGTACCGGGTCTGCCCAGAGATGCGTGTGACGGAGATCTTGCCCGCCGGGGTCGTCCCCCCGCACGCGTCGGCTGTCAGAGCCTCGATCGCCTTCACCACTGTTGTCGTGATGGCGAGCGGGCCACCCACCACGTAGACGGTCTTGATGCCCTCTTTCTCGAGGGTGGTCGCCGTCACCGTGGCGAGGTGTGTCGTCGGGGTAAGGAGGGTCCCCGTGCCGAGCGACTGGGCCAAGAACTGGCTCGAAAGGGCGTCGTTGTACTCGGCTGTCGTCGCCAGCACCGCATCCCTCGTCGTCGGGCAGGTGCCCTTTGTAGAAGGGAAGGTCCGGGTGAACTCGGCTGCCGCGGTGGCGTCGGCTGTCACTCCTGCGACCCGGTCGGCACTCAGCTGAGGGGCGGACGGCGTGCCGACGGCGAACACCGTCCCGGTCAGCTCTGCGATCGTCGGGGCCGAGGTCGCACTCAGCGTGGCGGTGAGGCAGGCGGGTGTCCCGGTCGGCCCCGAGACCGGGGACACGGTTTCCCAAGTGCTCGAAGCCGGGTTCCACCAGTGC
>JBOGGB010000446.1:0-4149 GCA_050743605.1 Acidimicrobiales bacterium | reverse complement strand
GCGAGGGCGAGCGAGCGCAGCGCGGAAGCGGCCGCGAAGGCGGCGAGACCGAAGCCCAGCAGCGGCTCGACGCCGCGCACCCCTCCTGCGACGCACCCGGCGACCGTGAGGACGCCGGCCCACATCGGGAGGGCAAGGCGACCCCACAGGATCCCGGCGTCGACCTTGCGCCACGACAGCGCCGGCGCGATCGCCATCAAGAGGAGCAGCGCGAGCCCCGCGGGCACCGCGACCGTGTCGAAGTACGGCGCGCCCACCGTGACAGCCTGGTTCTCGAGCGCCTGGTAGAGGATGGGGAACAGCGTGCCAAGCAGGACGACGAAGGCGAACCCGACGAGGACCAGGTTGTTCAGCAGGAACGCGCCCTCACGCCCGAGCGGAGCGTCAACACCGACGGGCGAGCGGAGCCGGTCGCCTCGCCACGCGATCAGGCCGAATCCGGCAACCGCAACGAACACGAAGAGGCCGATCAGCTCGGCGCCGATGTCGGACTGGCTGAAGTTGTGCACGGACTCGACAATGCCCGAGCGCGTGAGGAAGGTGCCGAGGATCGTGAGCGCGAACGTCGCGACCGCCAGCGACAGGTTCCAGACGCGCAGGAGCCCTCTTCGCTCCTGGACCAAGACGGAATGGAGGTAGGCGGTGCCGCAGAGCCACGGCATGAGCGCGGCGTTCTCGACGGGGTCCCATCCCCAGAATCCGCCCCATCCGAGCACCTGATAGGACCACCACGCACCGAGCACGATCCCGACGGTGAGCGCGGTCCATGAGACGAGCGTCCAGCGCCGGACCTCCGCCTGCCACAGCTCACCCACCCGACCCGTCGCGAGCATCCCGATGGCGAAGGCGAAGGGCACCGTGAAGCCGACGAACCCGATGTACAGCATCGGCGGATGGATGGCGACCAGCGGGTTGTCCTGGAGCAGCGCGTTCGGCCCCAAGCCCTTCAGGACCGCGGCGCTGGTGCGGAACGGGTTGGCAGGGCCGGCCATCAACCCGAAGAAGAACGCCGACACCGCGTACAGCACGAGCGTCGCCCAGCGCACGACGTCGTCGTCGGCGCGCCTGCGGTACCGCCACACCACGAGGGAAGAGAACACCGCGAGGACAAAGCCCCAAAGGAGGATCGACCCTGTGAGCGCGGACCACAGGCCGGTGATCGAGTAGACGAGGGGCGTCGCCCTCGCGTTGTTGCCAGCAACGTAGAGCAGGTGAAAGTCGTGAGTGACGAGCGCGATCTCCATCGCGACGACGGCGACGACGGCTCCGAGCAGCAGGACCGGCGCGCACCACCTCCAGTCGAGGATGCTGCTGACGAGCCTGCCGGCGGGTCGGGTCTCGCGGGAGAGCTGCCCCCGCACCAGCCCCGCTGCGCACACCCCGATGCCGCACAGCGCGGCGACAAACGCGAGCCAGACGCCTGCAGCACCGAAGGCGGCCGGCAGCATCAGCGGGCGATCTTGCCGCTCGGACCCCGAACGCGTGCAGGGTGCGCCGCGATGTATGTGGCCGAGTGCTTGACCATGATCTGGTCCGACACGAAGAGGTCAGACCCCGACGACAGGAAGTGGCCGACGACGACGACGGGGATGTCGGGCTGGAACAACCCCGGCGGTGAGCCGCTGTTGTGCACGACGATCCTCTGGCCGCCGCCCGATACCTCGAACTCCGCGCCTGCCGTCGTGCGGTGCACGGTCCCGGGTACGACCACTCCCTCCAGACGGAGCTCCGTCGTCCCGATCTGCGCCTTGTGCGCGAGCGCCTGGGTCACCGTGTCGAAGTAGTCGAGAGAGCTCCCGAGCCCCTCGACGAGCAGGTAGACGATGGCCCCTACCAGCAGCACGAAGACGACCAGGAGCCGCAGGCGCCGTCTCGAGAGCGGCCGTCGCCGTTGGCCCTGCGCCGGCACCGGCTCACGGGACGCCGTCGTGACGCTCACCGGAGGAGGTCGCGGGTGGGCGCACCTTCGACCACGGGGATGTCGTGGGCGTCGACCGTGCCCGGTGCGGCAACGTCGCGCGCGGTGGCAGATGCCGAGGACCCTCGTGCCGCGGCACGCTCGAGGCGCCGGCGGCGGGCGAGGAGCGAGAGCGCGTAGAGCGCGAGCACGCCAAGCGCGATCACGTACCCTGCGTCGACGTACCTCATCGCCGCCCTCCGAGCGGCTCGGCAAGGGGAGCGGAGAAGGGTTCCGACCCCGAGGAGGCACGGGTCGCGGCGTCTTCGAGGACGATCGGCCCCGCGAGGACGGCGACCGTCCGACCCTCGGCCCATCGCTCGGACAGGGACACTTCGAGCTCTTCGTCGCCGATCTGGTCGGACAGGACCTCCACCCGGTAGCGGACCAGCACCATCCAGACGAACACGAGCGTCATCGCGAGGAACCCGAGCCCCATGGTCCAGGCCATGGCCCCGTGGACCTTCAGTGTGAGCCCAGGGTTCAGCACCGTGCCTCGCTGGTGCAGCGTCTGCCACCAGTCCACCGCGAACGCCACGATCGGCACGTCGACGAAAGCGACGAGCGCCGCCACAGCGCAGCGTCGCGCCCGGACGTCGGGGTCTGCGGGCACCCGTCTCAGCGCGAGATAGCCGAGGAAGAGCACGAGCAGGAGGGCGGTCGAGGTGAGCCGCGCTGTCCACGTCCACCAGACTCCCCAGGTGGGCCGACCCCACAGCGAGCCGGTGACCAGCGTGAGCGCGGTGAACACCACCCCAACCTCGACAGCCGAGGCGGAAAGGCGGTCCCAGAACAGCGAGCGGGTACGGCGCCAGAGGTACAGGACGCTCGAGAGCGCCGCGAGCCCGAAGGCGCAGTAAAGCGCCACCCACGCGACCGGCGGATGCAGGTACAAGAGCCGGACGAGTGTGCCCATGATCCTCGCCGGAGGGGTTACCCAGAGTCCCAGCCAGACCGTGAGGGCGGTCGTCACCATGGCCGCGACGCCGACCACGCGGGTGGCCGATCGCATCCGGCCGGTCACGAGGTCTCCTGGAGGGGGCCGTAGAGCACGACGCCGACCGCGAGGTACACGGCGGCGAAGGGACCCAGGATCTTGAGCCACGGCGCGCCGGACGCCACCGCCCCGCTCACTGCGGCCGACCAGGCGCGAGAGCCAGCGATCAGCACCGGCGCCACGATTGGCAGCACGAGGAGCGGGAGCAGCGTCTCGCGCACCCGCAGGCCCGCGGACAGCGCCCCGTAGAGGACCCCGGCCGAGGAGAGCCCGACGGTGGCGAGGAGGGACGCGACGAGCGCGAGCCACCAGGTCTGGACGTGCACGTCGAACAGCACGACGACGCCGGCGCCCAAGAGCACCTGGACGGCGACGAGCTGGATCCCCACGGCGGCCGCCTTTCCGAGGAACACCCCGGCGGGATCGATGCCGGAGAGCCGGAGCCCGTCGCGCGTCCCTTCTCCGGATTCGATGGCCGTGCTGCGCTGGGTGGCGAGCACGGTGGAGAAGAGGACGGCGAGCCAATAGAGCCCAGGCGCGGCGGCGCGCAGCTCGGTGGGGCCAGGGCCGAGCGCGAACCCGAAGAGCACGAGGACGAGCACCGCGAAGGGCAGGATCTGCCAGAGCGCAACGCGCGAACGCAGCTCGATCCGGACGTCCTTGCCCGCGACGAGCAGTGCGTCACGCCACATCGACGTCGTCCCGGGACAGCGCGACGAGGACCCGCTCGACCGCAGCACCTCTTCTCCCCGACTGCAGCTCGGCGACCCGTCCACCCGCCATGACCGCGACGCGATCGGCGAGCGGCACGGCGAGCTCCGGCTCGTGCGAGGTCAGCACCACGGCCGCGCCCGAGGCGGCGGCCTCCGCGACGAGCGATCCCACGATGTCCCGGGCCTGCGCGTCGAGCCCCGCATGGGGCTCGTCCAGGAGCCACAGCTCCGGTCCTCGCGCGACCAATACCGCAAGCGCCGTCCGGCGCCGCTGACCCGCCGACATCCGGACCGCGGGGGTCCTCCCGAGACGGCCGGTGAGGCCGAGCCGATCGAGCGCGGGACCGGCCCGCTCTGCGGAGAGGCCGGCGGCGCGGACCGCGAAGCGGACGTTCTCGAGCGCGGTCAGCTCGTCGTTGAGGGAGGGAACGTGACCGAGGAGCCCGACCCGGCGGCGCACGAGGGCTCGCTCGTCCCGGAGG
>JBOGGB010000445.1:0-2893 GCA_050743605.1 Acidimicrobiales bacterium | reverse complement strand
TCGCCAACGCCGACGAGTCCGAGCCCGGCACCTTCAAGGACCGGGTCTTGTGCGACCACGACCCCTTCGCGCTCGTCGAGGCGCTCACCGTCGCCGGGGTGACCACCGGCTCGGAGAAGGGATTCGTGTACCTGCGGGGCGAGTACCCGGTGGCCGCGGCGCGCCTCGAGCACGCGGCAGCCGAGGCGAGGAAGCGGGGCCTGCTGGGGAGCGACGTCATGGGCTCGGGCGTTCGCTTCGACATCGAGGTGCGCCGGGGCGCGGGCGCCTACATCGCCGGGGAGGAGACGGCGCTGTTCAACTCGCTCGAGGGTCGCCGCCCCGAGCCCCGGAACAAGCCTCCTTACCCGGTGGACCGCGGCCTGTTCGACAAGCCCACCGGGGTGAACAACGTCGAGACCCTGCTGTCGGTCCTCGAGGTCCTCACGCTCGGCGTGGACGCCTACTCGCGGCTCGGGACGCCCGACTCCACCGGCACCAGGCTGTTCTGCCTCTCCGGGCAGGTCGCCCGCCGCGGCCTGTACGAGGTGCCGATGGGGACCACCCTCGGGACCCTGCTGGACATGGCGGGCGGGGTGGCCGACGGTGGCGAGCTGAGGGCGGTGCTGCTCGGCGGGGCGGCCGGCGGCTTCGTCGGGCCCGGGGACCTCGACCTCCCGCTCTCCTTCGAGGGCGCGCGGGCGGCCGGCACCACGCTCGGGTCCGGGGTGGTGGTCGTGCTGGACGACACCGTCGACCTGACCGCTTTCGTGGCGCGGGTGGCGCGCTTCTTCCGTGACGAGTCCTGCGGCCAGTGCGTCCCGTGCCGCGTCGGCACCCAGCGCCAAGAGGAGGTCCTCGGCCGCCTGGCGACCGGCAGGCCCCTCGGGTCCGTCGACGAGGAGCTGGCGCTCTTGTCCGACCTCGACCGGGTGATGCGCGACGCGTCGATCTGCGGGCTCGGCCAGACGGCGAGCAGCGTCGTGACCTCCGCCTTGCGGCGGGGCCTGCTCGGCGACGGCGCCCACCGAGGCAATGGGAGGCAGCCATGACCACGTTCGCCCCTGCGACGACGCCGGTGTCGCTGCGGCGCAGCGTCGAGATCACGGTGGACGGCGAGGCGCTCAGCGTCGCCGAGGGGTCGACGATCCTCGAGGCGTGCCGTGCCAAGGGCGTCGAGGTTCCGACGCTGTGCTACCTGGAGACGCTCGCGCCGGTGAACGTCTGCCGGGTCTGCGTCGTGGAGCTGGAGGGGTCCAGGGCGCTCGTGCCCTCGTGCTCGCGTCCGGTGGCGGCGGGGATGGTGGTCGAGACGGCCTCCGAGCGGGTGGCCGCGAGCCGCAGGATGGTGCTGGAGCTCCTGGCCTCCTCGGTCGACCTGTCGACGGCGGGCGACGACGTGCACCGCTGGATCGAAGAGTACGGCGCCCGCCCCGATCGCCACGGCCCTCTGGCGCCGCCTGCCGACCGGGACCACGCCCACGCGGGCCACCACGAGATCCCCGCAGCCGGGGAGGCCGCCACGGTGGCGCAGCCGGTGAAGCGGGACAACGACCAGTACGTGCGCGACTACGCGAAATGCATCCTCTGCTACAAGTGCGTGGAAGCATGTGGCGAGGAGGCGCAGAACACCTTTGCCATCGCGGTGGCGGGCCGCGGGTTCGACACGAGGATCTCGACCGAGTTCGACGTGGCGCTTCCCGACTCGGCCTGCGTGTACTGCGGCAACTGCATCGCGGTCTGCCCGACCGGCGCGCTCATGTTCGTGAGCGAGCACGACCTGCGCTCGAGGGGAGAGTGGGACGAGAGCCGCCAGCACGTCAGCCGCACCGTCTGCCCGTACTGCGGGGTCGGCTGCAACCTGGACCTCCACGTGCAGGACAACCGCATCGTGAAAGTCACCTCGCCCCTCGACCACGACGTGACCAAGGGCAACCTGTGCGTGAAAGGCCGGTTCGGCTTCGAGTTCGCACAAGGAGACGACCCGCGAGGCAACGGGCCGCAGGGCAACGGGCCGCAAGGGAACGGGCCGCAGGGAAGCGGGCCGCAAGGGAACGGGCATGGAGAGGCGCACGGCGAGCGCTGATCCGCTCGTGGCGCGTCAGCGTGGCGCGCTCAGCCGACGGCGGTGAAGCCCTCCACGCGGTACTGCGTCTCGGTCTTCTTCGAGAGCTCGATCGGTTGGCCGCAATCGGGCACCGAGACCGTCCTGTCCGGGACGACCGTCGCCTCCCAGGCGTGCGTGCCCGCCGGTCCGGACGCGCTGAGGCGCAGGCGACCCCCGCCGACCTCCTCGACGCTTCGCGCGCAGTCGAAGAGCGGCCATCCGACCTCGGCCAGCACCGATCGTTCGAGCACCTGCGCAGCGGGCGAGCCAAGCCCGCTGCACCCGCGATAGCGGGGGAGAAGGTCGTCGATCGGTCCGCGGCGCATCGCGATCCGGCGTAGCGCGTCCGCGTCGAGCAAGCCCCACACCGTGCCCGCCGGCAGCACGACGCACGTCGCGGCGAAGCGGTGCCCGCCGGTGTGGCTGGTGCGCGCGAGGCGCGCGCCGTCGCCGTCGAAGCCCGAGGCGCCGAGCTCCTCCCACAGCTCCGTGCCAAGGGAGCCGCAGCAGCGGTCCCGGCGCCCGTGGGTGCACACCAGGAAGTCGGGGCGCCCGGTCTCCACGCCGCCGCCCGCCAGTAACTCGTCGGCCGCGCGCCCGAGGCGCTCGCCGACCGCCGCGCCGACCGCCCGTCGGTGCGCCGGCACCCCTGCACGCACCTGTGCCGGCACCGGCACCTGCAGCTCCCTTCCGTCGAACCGGGTGAACGCGCCCGTCGGGCGCCGGTAGAGGGTGACGCGCCGGGACCTGCCGTGCTCGGGGACGAGGAGCTGAAGCCGGAGCCCCTGCGCCGCAGCGGCATCGCGC
>JBOGGB010000444.1:0-3402 GCA_050743605.1 Acidimicrobiales bacterium | reverse complement strand
TCCATGAACGGCGCCGCAAGCTCTGAGAAGCGCATGAGGAGGACCGCGCCGATCGCGAAGTTCGGCGCGACGACGGCGTTGGCAGGATCGCCCGTGAAGATGCGACGGAGCTGCTCGAGGTCCTCTGGGCCGAGACCGGTCGTGCCGACGACGGCATGGATCCCCTGCGACGCAAGCCGCGGAAGGTTCTGGCGCGCTGCCGCCGCGACCGTGAAATCGACGACCACCTCGACGCCGGCGTCGACGAGCACCTCCGGCCGGCTGGAGACCACCGGAGCCCGGCCGGACGAGCCGGCTCCGGCTGCCCCGGCTGTCTCGGCAGCCCCGGTGGCGGGGTCGACGACCGCGACCAATGCGAGGTCCTCTGCCTCTTGGACCGCCCGGCAGACCTCGCGCCCCATCCGCCCAGCCCCGCCCACGACGCCCACGCGGATCACGGCGGTCACGCTACCTGCTCCCCGCGAGCGCTAAAGAGGTGCTGTGGGGGGCTCCGGCCGAGGCGTGCCGGCGACGGGAGGGGTGAACCGAGCGAAGGCGGCCCGCAGCCGTGCGCCGCCGCGTCGATGTGCGGTGACCGCTCCCCGCGGGCTGCCCAGGCTCCACCACCAGTAGGCGAACGCGAGGGTGAGCGCCCCGTAGACGATGGGCCACGGATCTCCCCCGCCCGGAGGGTTCCACCCGGCGGCGATCTCCGGCCTTCCCACCCCGAAGCGGAACCTGTCGAGGGCGACCTGGAAGCAGACCACGTCGATGACCACCTCGCTGACGGCGACCGCGGACCACAGGAGCCGGCTCGGGTGCTCGATCGCGGCGCCTCCGGCCTCGGCGGCGACGAGCAGCACGCCGGCGAGGAGCGGCAGCCAGTACCGGCCCTGACCGAGGATCCCTTCGTGCCGCGCCTCGACAGCCACGAGGAGGACCGGGAGCAAGAACGAGCACACGAGCAGCCCGGCGACGACGGCCCGAGGGCGCCTCGCGGCGGCCGCGAACCCCAGGATCGCCAGCCCGGCCATGATCGCCAGCCCCAGCGCGGTGACCCACGGAGGAGGGGAGGTGTCGGTCCAGCCGAAGCTCCCCACGAGCTGGAGCAGGTCGTGCGCGAACCGGAGGGTCGACAGCCAGAGGAGCTCCGCGAACCCGTTGTCCTTGGGCAGCGAATTGCCGACGAAGTTCAGCTTCGCCACGACGAGCACCCACACGCTCGCGAACACCGCGCACGCCCCGATTCCGGCGACCATGAGCTTGACCGCCCGCCGCCTGAGCAGCTCCGCGCTCGCGCGCACCCCGTACCAGCACACGAGAGCCAGCACGACGACGCCGGCAAAGATAGGTCCGAGATCTCGTACCTGAGTGAGCACGGCGAGCCCGATGACGAACCGGACGAGGATCCCGCGTCTCTTGTCCGGTGGTGGCCCGTTGGCGAGCGCCGCCCCGGAGGTCCATGCGCAAAGCGCGCTGGACAACTCCATCCCGCTGGGGTTGACGGTGGCCATGTAGACGAGCACGTACGGCGTGGCGAGCGCGGCGAGCGCCGGCACGAGCAACGCCCTGCCCCTGGCGTCAGCCGCCGAGAGAAAGGCGAAGGCCAGCAGCACCGCCCCGAGCAGCGCCGCCACGACCCGCATGGCGTACACGGCCACCGCGCCCTGGAAGAGCAACGAAGGCCAGCCGACGACGAGGTAGTAGAAGGGGGGGTAGTAGCCGACCCAGGTCTCCTCGGGCACGACGGCGTTGTCGTGGCCGAGCGGCGCTTCGCACCCGGCGTCGACTGTGGGTCGGAACATGAAGCAGGGAAGGCGGTCCGGCCCGACCAGGTCCTCTGGGATCCGGACGATCGTGTTCGGCCCGCCGTCCGGCGTGCCGACGAACTGCCCGCGTACCACCGCGGCGGCCTTCATCACCTGGGCGGGCTCGTCGGAGATCCCGAAGAGGGGGGTGGCGAACACCCAGCAGACAGACAGCCCGGCCAGGAGGGCGACGACCAGCATCCGCTGCCGGTGCCGCATGGCGCGCAGGCCCTCCCTCAGGCCGCTCGGCCCGCCAACCCAAGTGCGGCGCCGTCGAACGCGTCGGAGTCGAACGGCCCGACCGCCGCCAGCGCGCGCGGCGCCAGCGCCAGGAGCTGCGCCACTTCGCGTACGGCGTCCAAGTCCACGGCGTCGATGTGCACGAGGATCTCGTCGATGCTCCAGGCGCGGTCGTAGAGCAGGACCGAGGTACCGAGGCGGCTCATCCGCGCGCCCGAGTCCTCGCACGTGAGCAACATCTCGGACCTGAGGTTGCCCTTCGCGACCTCGAGCTCCCGGGGGGTGATCCCCTTCGAGGCGAGCTCCTCGATCTCTCCCGTCACGATCCGGAGCACCTCGCCCACGTGCTCGGGCGCGGTGCCAACGGACACGGTCGTGCACCCGGTGTCGAAGAACCCATTGCGCTCGGACCAGATCGAGTACGCGAGGCCGCGCTCTTCGCGCACCTTCTGGAAGAGCCGGCTCGAGAGCCCTCCGCCGAGCACCACGTTCAGCACGGCCAGGGGCCAACGGGCGTCGTCGAACCTCGATGCCGAGCGCATCGCGAGCACGAGATGGGCCTGCTCGGTGGGGCGCCGCAGGACGACGAGCGGCTCGACGTCGACGCCGACCGGGGCACGGACCGGCGCGCCGCCACCTGGCCTCGCGGCGAACCGACCCTCGAGCGCATTCGCCACCTCCTCGTGGCGGCAGTCGCCCGCGACCGAGACGACAAGGTTGGCGGGCCGGTAGTGCTCCTCGAAGAAGCGCCGAATGTCCGCCGCCGCGGTGGCGTTGACGCTCTGCGCTGTGCCGAGAGTGTCGCGCCCCAGCGGGTGTCCTGGGAACAGCGCCGCCATGGCAGTCTCGCCGACGAGGTCCGCTGGTTCGTCGGCATGCATGAGGATCTCGTCGAGGATCACCGCACGTTCCGCTTCGACGTCGTGCTCACCGAGCAGGGGGTCCTCCATGATGTCGGCGAGGATGTCCAGCCCGAGGTGCAGGTGCTCGGAGAGGAGCCGCACGTAGAAGGCCGTGTACTCCTTCGTGGTGAACGCGTTGCAGTCCCCGCCGACCTCGTCGAGCGCTTCTGCGATCGCGGCAGCCGACCGCGTCGGCGTGCCCTTGAACAACAGGTGCTCGAGGAAGTGAGAGGCGCCGGCGAACGCCTCGGGCTCGTCGCGCGAGCCCGTCCCCACCCAGAAGCCGATCGCGACGGACCGGACGTCGGGCATCGTCTCGCTCGCAAGCCGCATCCCCGACCCGAGCCGTTCGCTGTGGATCGGGCTGGAGCGTGGCGTCACCGGTGCCGAGGTGGGCGGCGCCCGCCGTTGCCGCGGCGGCGATCGGTTCCCCGTTCTCCGTCCCCTCCCCTCGAGGGCGCGGAGGGGACGGC
>JBOGGB010000443.1:0-9247 GCA_050743605.1 Acidimicrobiales bacterium | reverse complement strand
TCGCCGCCAGCGGGTCCGTCAGCGGGCCCAGGTCGTGGTAGCCCACCTCGACGAGGGACGAGGCCGCCCTGGCGGTGAGCCGGCTCTCGGCGACGACGACCGCGAGCACGTCGCCCGCGTACGAGGTACGGCCGCCCACGGGGATGAGCACCGGCCAGTCCCGGTTGATGATGCCGACACGCAGCTCCCCGGGCACGTCGGCCGCGGTGAAGACCGCCACCACGCCGGGGGCGGTGGCCGCGGCGCCGGTGTCGATCCGGAGGATCTCCGCACGGGCGTGGTCGGTGAAGCGGAGGGCCGCGTGGAGCATGCCGGGCACGCGCAGGTCGTCGACGTAGCCGCGGTCGCCGAGCGCAAGGCTCGCGGCCTCGTACTTGGGGAGCCGCGCCCCGACTCCCGCGTGCGCGGGCGACGCCTGGTCAGGAAGGACCCCCTTGGCCAGCACGTCGATGGCGTCGAGGATCTTCACGTACCCCGTGCAGCGGCAGAGGTGCGCGCCGAGGTGGCGCGACATGTCCTCGCGGGTCAGCGCGGCACCCTTCTTGTCCAGCTGCGCCTTGGCGCGCATGACGATGCCGGGGATGCAGAAGCCGCACTGGAGCCCACCGCACGCGGCGAACGCGTCGGCGTAGCGCCGCCGCTCGGCTTCGGGGAGCCCCTCGAGCGTGACCACCGTGCGTCCGGCGGCCTTCTCGAGCGGGTACTGGCAGCTCACCTGCACCTTGCCGTCGATCATGACCGTGCAGCAGCCGCATTGACCCGAGGGAGAGCAGCCGTCCTTCGCCGAGGTGATCCCGAGCTCCTCGCGCAGCGCCGAGAGGAGGTGGGGGTGGTCGGCGCGGACGGACACCTCCTCGCCGTTCACGGTGAGCACGACCACGGCTTGGTCGACGAGGGTCATGGCATTGCCTCCTGTCGTGCCTGGTCCGGCGCACGGTGCGGCTCGCAGATGATGCCGTAGACCTCCGGCCGCCGGTAGCGGGGGAAGTCGAACAGCGTCCTTCGGTAGTGGTCCGTCCAGTCGAGGTCGCACTCGGCGACGACCACCTCGTCGCCGGCGGTGAGCGCCTGCGCCACGATCTGCCCCGACGGGGCGATCACTGCGCTCTGGGCGAGCGTGTCGACACCCTCCTCCACCCCGCCTTTCGCCGCGGCCACGACCCAGGTGCCGTTCTGGTACGCGCCGGCCTGCATGACGAGGTGGTTGTGGAAGCCCGCGAGCGCGTCCTGGGAAGGGTCGGGGGGGTAGTGGACCGGCGTGTTGTACCCGCAGAGAAGCAGCTCTGCTCCCTGTAGGCCCATGACCCGGTAGGTCTCGGGCCATCGCCGGTCGTTGCAGATCATCATCCCGACACGACCCCCGAAGGCGTCCCAGACAGAGAAGCCGTCGGGACCGGGCTCGAAGTAGTGCCGCTCGAGATGCTGGAAGGGGCGCCATGGCTCGTAGGTCTCGTGCCCGGGGATGTGGACCTTGCGGAACGTGGCGACGGCGGAGCCGTCCCGCTCCACGAGCACCGCGCTGTTGTAGCGGTGGCCGTCGCCCGTGAGCTCGGCGTACCCGAGGAAGAACCCGACGCCGAGCGAAGCGGCCTCTTCGAAGAGCGGCTTGGTCGCGGGGCCCGGCATCTCCGTCTCGAACCAGTGGCCTGCCTCGGCGAGCGGCTGCCACCAGCGAGGGAAGAACGTCGTGAGGGCGAGCTCGGGGTAGACCACGAGCTCCGCCCCTCGCCGGTGCGCGTCGCGCAGCAGCGCGAGCAGCCGGTCCACGACCGCGTCGCGGGGCTCGTCGCGTCCAATGGGACCGAGCTGCGCGGCCGCGACGACGACGCGGCGGCTCACGACACCGTGACCTCGTCGGCCAGCTGGTGCAGCACGTGCAGTAGCACGTTGGCACCTGCCTCGATGTGCGCCGGAGAGGTGAACTCCGCGGGGTTGTGGCTGATTCCCCCGACGCTCGGCACGAAGACCATGCCCGAGGGGCACACCCGCGCAAGCATCTGCGCGTCATGCCCCGCGCCTGACGGGAGCCGCCGCACCGGATGACCGTGGTCGAGCGCGGTCTTCTCGACGAGGTCGATGATCCGCTCGTCGAAGTGGACCGGATCGAAGCGCGAGAGTTGGCGACGCTCGACCGTCACGCCCTCGTCGGACGCGATCCGGTCGATCTCTGCACCCATGCGGCGCTCGGCCTCGCAGAGCGTGGCGGCGTCCGTGTGGCGAAGGTCGACGGTGAGGGCGGCGCTGCCTGCGACCACGTTCACCAGGTCGGGCCGCAGGTCGAGCTTGCCCACGGTCGCTACCTGCGGCGCGCCGAGCTCGAGTGCGAGCGCCCGGGCCGCAACCGCGACCGATGCCGCTGCGTACCCGGCGTCGTGGCGGTACGCCATCGGGGTCGTGCCGGCGTGGTTGAACTGGCCGCCGAAGCGCACTTCCTGCCAGGAGATCCCCTGGACGCCGGTGACCGCGCCGATCACCTCTCCGTGCGCCTCGAGGACCGGGCCCTGCTCGATGTGGAGCTCGACGTAGGCGTGCGGCACCACGCCGGGGCAGGGGAGGCTGCCCCGATAGCCGATGCGGGCGAGCTCTTCGCCGAGGCGCGTGCCGTCGATGCCGACGAGGTCGTAGGCCTCCTCGACGGTCATGCCTCCCGCGTAGACGAGGCTCCCGAGCATGTCGGGGGCGAAGCGCGAGCCCTCCTCGTCCGTGAAGAACCCCACCGCCATCGGCCGGCGGGGGACGACGCCCGCGGACTCCAACGTCTCGAGCACCTCGAGACCCGCGAGCACACCGAGGTTGCCGTCGTAACGGCCACCCGTCGCCACGGTGTCGATGTGCGACCCGCACATAACGGGCGGGCCAGGCTCGCGGCCCTCGCGCAGTGCCACGACGTTGCCGATCGCGTCGACCTGCACCTCCAGCCCGAGATCCCGCATCCAGGTGACCACGAGGTCCCGCCCCTGGCGGTCCTCGTCGGTGAGGGCGAGGCGGGCGCACCCACCGTCCCCGGTGCCGCCTACTCGGGCGAGCTCCTCCAGCCGGGAACCGAGCCGCGCGGCGTCTACCGCCAAGTCCACCCCACCAACTTGCCTCGACTTTGACGATCTGTCAAGGTACTTGGACTGGTTGTCAAGTTCCGGTCGACTGCCGGGGAGCGCCGGCGGGGCCGCGCGGCACCGGGCGCGGCGACGCTCGGGCCCTGGGAGGGGCTGGCGTGCAGCAGGTGCGAGTGGAGTTCACCGTGGAGCCGTTCCGCGAAGGCGAGCTCGGTGCGCACGTCGATGCGGCGCTCTCCTCGTTGCGATCGGAGGGCTTCGAGCCCGCGATCGGCCCGTTCGGCAACGCCGTCGAGGGGGACGCCCTGCCGCTCCTCGAGGCCGTGGCGCGCGCCGCCGCAGCCTCGTTCGACGCCGGGGCCTCGGGGATCGCCGTGACGGCGCGAGCGGCGGGCGGGGAGGACGCGGGGTCCTTCCTTGCCGCGGTCCGCCCGATCGTCCGCGTGCTCGGAGGCCGGATCGTGCCGGCCGAGCGCATGGGCCGGCAGGCGGTCCCGCTCGTGTGGAAGGGCCGCGTGGTCGGCGGCCTCGAGCGTCCCGCGCAGGGCGACCTGCGCAACGGGCTCGCGAGCTTCGTCGCCCAGATCGAGTCGGAGCTGGGTGGGCAGCTCGCGACACTGAGCCGGGTCGACAAGCAGCGCGCCGTGCGCATGCTCGACGAGCGCGGCGCGTTCGCCATCCGCAACGCGGTGGACGAAGTCGCCGACGCGATGGGCGTCAGCCGTGTGACCGTCTACAACTACCTGAACGCGACCCGGTCCTCGTCCGGCGAGTGAGGAGCTGAGCGGCGGTCGGGTTCAGAGGCGCGCGAAGAGGCGCGAGGCCTGCTCGGCGGCGCGGGCGCGCACCTCGGACGCCTCGACGCGCGTCGCGATGCCTCCTGCGAGGACCTGCTGGTCTCCGACCCAGACGTCCAGCGCCCGCACCCCGGGGGTGAAGGCGAGGCACCAGGGGTCGTCCACCTTGTCGTAGCTCCATCGGACGCGGTCTCCCAGTGCCTCGGGGACGAGGCCCCAGCCCGCCTCGAGCCACGCCCACGCCTCGGCTGGGGTGGCGAGCACGTCCTGCTCGCGCGCCCTCGTGTAGGCGAACCGGAGCTCCTCGAGCATGTCCGCGCCGATCCCGTCGCTGCCGAGCACGACGGGGCCGGACCAGCTCCGGGGCTCCGCGTAGCCGACCGCGTTGTGCATGTTGGACCGGGCGCAATGTGCGAGCGTCGTGCCGGCCCATGGCGTCTGTAGGGGGCGGGGGAGGTGGACGCCGTGCGCGACGAGCCAGTCGTCGGCGACGAGGTGGGCGAGCCGTGCCGGCCCCACCACATCGGGCGCGCCTTCGGCCACGTGCACGTGGACACCGGCGCCGAGGTCCCGAGCGAGGCCCGCCGCGGCCTCGAGCGTGGCGTCGCTGCACGTGAAGGCGGCATGGATGCCCACCATCCCTGCACCGCCCGCGCGCAGGAACCGCTCGTTCTCACGGAGCCCCCGAAGCGCGCCGTCGGGCCCGTGCCGGTCGGTGACCCCGTAGCAGCACCGTACGCGCACGCCGACCTCCGCGCACGCCTGGGTGATGACGTCGAGGCTTCCCTCGATGGCCGACGGGCTCTCGTGATGGTCCACGATCGCCGTAGTGCCGGACTCGATCGCTTCGAGCGCGCCGAGCATGGCGGACCACCTGAGCATCTCGAGGTCGAGGGCGGCGTCGAGACGCCACCAGATCTGCTCGAGGATCTCCGCGAACGAGGTGGGCGTGCGCGGCGGTGCAGGCATCCCGCGCGCGAGCGCCGAGTAGAGGTGGTGGTGCCCGCAGACGAGGCCGGGCGTCGTGTCCCCCACGGGTGCAGCCTCGCCGAGCACCTGCAGGCTGTCAACAAGCGTCAGCGGGCTCTGACCGCTCCCAGACCAGGCCGTCCGGCCGCGCCTCCCGCTACAGTCGCCGACGCATGGAGGGCCGTGGCGCGACGGACTGGGTGATCGAGGGCGCGGCCGTCGCCACCGTCGACCCGTCGGGCACCGAGCACGAGTGCGGCCATCTCGTGATCTCCGAGGGGCGCATCACCGCGGTGGGTGCGGGTCCTGCGCCTGCGTCGGCCGTGCCCTCCGGGGCGCGTCGCGTCGCCGCCGCCGGCTGCCTCGCGACGCCCGGCCTGGTCAACACCCACCACCACTTCTCGCAATGGCTCACGCGAGGCATGGCCGCGGACTCCGAGCTGTTCGGCTGGCTGACCGAGCTCTATCCCTGGTGGGCGTGCGTCACCGCCGAGCTCGAGCACGCCGCCGCGCTCGGCGCGCTGTGCGCGCTCGCGGCGAGCGGGTGCACGACCACGATGGATCACCAGTACGTGTTCCCGGCGAACGGTGGCGACCTCCTCGACGCGGAGGTCGAAGCAGCGGCGCTCGTCGGGCTTCGGTTCCATCTGGCACGCGGCTCGATGGACCTCGGGCGCTCCCGGGGAGGGCTGCCGCCCGACGACGTGGTGGAGGACATCGACGCTGCGCTGGCGGCGACCGACGGCGCGATCTCGCGCTTCCACGACGCGTCGCCCGGCGCGATGGTCCGGGTGGCCGTGGCCCCGTGCTCGCCGTTCTCGGTGACGCGCGAGCTCATGACCGGAGCGGCAGACCTCGCGCGCCGCCGCGGGGTCCGGCTCCACACGCACCTCGCCGAGACGGCCGACGAGGACGCCTACTGCGCGGAGCACTTCGGCTGCACGCCGGCCCAGTTCGCAGAGTCGCTCGGCTGGCTCGGTGACGACGTCTGGGTGGCGCACGGGGTCCACCTCGACGAAGCGTCCCGCTCGAAGCTCGGCGCGGCCCGCACCGGCGTCGCTCATTGCCCGAGCTCCAACGGCCGCCTCGGCGCCGGCCGTGCTCCGGTGCCCGAGCTCCTCGCCGCGGGAGTTCCGGTCGGCCTCGGCGTGGACGGGTCTGCGTCCAACGAGTCGGGAGCGCTGTGGACAGAGATGCGCGGGGCGCTGCTCGCTGCCCGAGCGAACGGAGGAGCCCGGGCGCTCCGCACCCGCGACGTGCTCCGGATGGCGACGATGACAGGCGCCCGCTGCCTCGGGCGCGAGGCCGAGCTCGGCTCGCTCGAGCGAGGCAAGCTCGCAGACATCGCCCTCTGGCGTCTCGACACCCTCCCGCACGCGGGGATCGGCGACCCGATCGCCGCTCTGACGCTCGGCGCCCGCCCCCCGCTCGCGCTCCTCCTCGTCGGCGGGTGCGTGGTGGTGGAGGAGGGCGAGCCCGTGCACGTGGACGCCGGCTCGGTCGCTCGAGGGGTCACCCGCGCCGTCAGAGACCTCGGCGAGCGCCGCGCGTCACGCGCGGGGTGACCCGGGGCGCGGGGTACCACCTCCCCGCACGCGGTTGACACCTCGGGCGGCCACGGACACAGTGAGCACGGACTGGCGGGGTCCGGTGCCAGGAGGAGGGGGAGAGTTGGACGACTTCATCCGCGGGCTGCCGAAATGCGAGCTGCACGTGCATCTCGAGGGGACCCTGGAGGCGTCGATGGCACGTGCGCTCGCCGCGCGTGACGGCGCCGGCGCGGGAGCTGCTGACCCCAGGGACCGCCCCGCGACCTTTACAGGGTTGGTCGACTTCCTCGCCGCCTACTACGCCGCGATGCAGGGATTGCAGACCGAGGAGGACTTCTACGAGCTCACCAGCGCGTACCTCGAGACGGCGCGGCGCCAAGGCGTGGTCTACGCGGAGATGTTCTTCGATCCCCAGGCGCACACCGCCCGCGGCGTGGCATTCGACGCGGTGGTGACGGGCATCCACCGCGCCCAGCAGGACGCTGCGGCTCGCGGTGGGCCCGACACGGCGCTGGTCATGTGCTTCCTGCGCGACGAGACCGAGGAGTCGGCGGCCGAGACGCTGGCGAGGTCCGTGCCGTACCTCGAGCGGGGCTGGGTCCTCGGCGTAGGGCTCGACTCGGACGAGCGTGGTAACCCCCCTGCGAAGTTCGCGAGCGTGTTCGCAGACGCCCGCAGGGCGGGGTACCACCTCACCATGCACTGCGACCCGCGCCAGCAGGACTCGCTCGCCCACCTGTGGCAGTGCCTGGACCTGGTCGGCGTCGAGCGGATCGACCACGGCCTCGAATGCCTGGCAGACCCGAAGCTCACCGAGGAGATCGCCCGGCGGCGGATCGGCCTCACCGCCTGCCCGCTGTCGAACCTCCGCCTCTACGGCACCCTCATGGCTGACGCGGTGCGGGAGCTCGTCTCGCGCGGCGTCCTCGTCACGCTCAACTCCGACGACCCCGCCTACTTCGGCGGGTACCTCGCCGACAATTTCGAGGCGGTCCAAACCGAGCTCGCCCTCAGCCGGGCCGACGTCGCCCAGCTCGCCAAGAACGCGTTCGAGGCATCGTGGCTGCCAGCGGACCGTAAGCAGGCGTACCTCGCGGCGATCGACGACCACCTGACGGGGTCGTAGGCGAGACTCGGCACACCGGCGCCGCCTCGTACAAAGCATTCAGTTCGCCTCGCCTCGGTTGACAATCTGTTCAATGTCGGGAAAGATCGCCGTCGTGCGGGTTGCACGCATCGCCCTCCCGACGACGGTGGACGAGGCGGTGGGAGCGCTCACCGAGACGCCCGGTGCCCAGCTCCTCGCCGGAGGGACGGACTTCTGCGTCGAAGTGAACTTCGCGTCCAGGCGCCCGCCCGCGGTCGTGGCGCTGCGCCGCGTCCGGGAGCTCCGCCGACACGAGGTGCGACCCGAGTGCGTGGTGATCGGCGCCGGGACGACCTACGCCGACATGGGCGGCCCTGAGCTGTCCTCGGTGCTGCCGGCGCTCGCGGCCGCGGCCAGGACCGTCGGATCGCCGCAGATCCGCAACGCGGGCACGATCGGCGGCAACGTCGCCACCGCGAGCCCGGCGGGAGACACGCTCCCCCTCCTCGCCGCGCTGGACGCGCAGATCGTGTTGCGGGGGCCGGCGGGGGAGCGAAGCGTGCCGCTCGGCGAGGTGGTGACGGGCGTGAAGCGGACCTCCATCGGCCCCGACGAGGTGGTCGTCTCCGTGGTGCTCGACCGCTGCACGGGTCCGCAGCAATTCCTGAAGGTCGGAACCCGCAACGCCATGGTGATCGCAATCGCCTCGGCTGCCGTCGTGGTCGACCTCGAGGAGCACGAGGTGCGGGTGGCGCTCGGATCGGTGGCGCCGGTGCCGATCCGCGCGTCGGCGGCCGAAGCGCACATCGCCGACGCGATCGAGTGGAGCGGCCCCGGAGGTCCCCGAGCATCCGAGGCGGCGCTTGCGCGCTTCGCCGAGCTCGTGGGGGGTGCGGCCTCGCCGATCTCCGACCACCGCAGCACGTCGGAGTACCGCCGACGCGCCGTCGAGGTCATCGCCCGGCGCGCACTCGAAAGGTGCGTGGTGCGTGCCGCCTGAGGGGGTCGACCGAGCCGGCGCCGGGTCACCGCCGGAAAGCGCGGCGTACGTGCAGGCAGACCGCTACGAGCTGGTCGTGAACGGCTCGCGCCGTCGCGTCGAAGACTCGTGGCTGGGCGAGAGCCTCCTCTACGTCCTGCGCGAGCGACTCGGGCTCCCTGGCTCGAAGAACGCCTGCGAGCAGGGTGAGTGCGGGTCGTGCTCGGTCCTGCTCGACGGGGTCGTCGTCTGCGCCTGCCTCGTGCTCGGCGTGGACGCCGTCGGGAGCCACGTGGAGACCGTGGAGGGTCTGACCGCAGACGGCGCCGTGACCGACGTCCAAGCCGCGCTCGTCGAAGCCGGGGGCGTCCAGTGCGGCTTCTGCACGCCCGGCTTCGTCGTGGCGATGCACGACCTCCTCCGCCGCGTGCCCGACGCCGACGAGCTCACGGTGCGCGAGGCGCTGTCGGGGAACCTCTGCCGATGCACCGGCTACGGGCGCATCCTCGAGGCGGTGCGCATCGTGCAGCGCCAGAGGAGAGCCGGTGCGGCGCAGGGCGGAAGGCCCGGCGACGGTGGGTAGCGGGATCCAGGTCGACGAGCGCCGCACGCGCGCCGAAGAGGGCGACCGGGTGGGGGACAGCGCCGCCCGCCCCGACGGCGCGCAGAAGACCCGCGGGGAGTTCGCGTTCTCCTCCGACCTGTGGATGGACTCGATGCTGTGGGGGAAGACGCTCCGCAGCCCGCACGTCGCCGCGCGTATCCGTTCCGTCGACACCCGGCCGGCGCTCGCGGTGCCGGGTGTGCGCGCC